>WYBS01000087.1 GCA_011525755.1 Planctomycetaceae bacterium | reverse complement strand
TGGTCGGGGCGACTGGATTTGAACCAGCGACCTCTGCGTCCCGAACGCAGCGCTCTAGCCAAGCTGAGCCACGCCCCGGTCTTCTTGCCCGGGGCTCCAACGGCCCCGAGCGGCACAATCCTAATACAGCGCGCCACAGCCGCAAGCTCGGAACCCCCGCTCCCCCCCGCGCCCCCCCTCATCCCCCGCCCGGCAATGCGGTTGCGCCCCCGCCGGAATCCATGCATCCCCGCGGCCGCGCCGGGCGTCAATCTAGGGGAGACATGCGCCGCACCCTCGTCCTCATCGCCCTCGCGGCCGTCGCGCTCGCCCAGGGCCGGCAGACCCGCGAGGCGTTCTTCACCTCCGGCGCCGCCGGGCCGGGCTACGTCCAGGTCGACTTCCTCGACGCGCTGCGCCTCCGCATCGGCCGCGAGTTCGGAGACGCGCGCGCCGCGGCGATGATCCAGAGCCTCTGCGCCGCCGCCCCCGACGCGAAGCGCATGCTCGCGCTCGTGAACGGCACGGCCGACGACGCCGAGCTGAAGCGCCTCCTCGGCCTCCGCCACGAGCGGATCGGGTTCGTCCGCGCCGCCCTCGACGCCGCCGTCACCGACAAGGACAGGCGCCTCCTCTTCGGCGCGCTCTTCCGCACCATGGTCGAGAAGGGCGTCGACCCGAGCAGCGAGTTCTGCCAGCTCGGCCGCTTCCGCGACAAGCTGACCGACGACCAGTTCGACCGCATCTGCCGGGGCGAGGCCACCGCCGCGCTCCTGCGCGACGGCTTCGGCCTCAAGTCGAGGAGCGACCAGAGCGACCTCGCGGGCTACCTCGCCGCCACGCGGGCCTCCCCCTGCCTCCTCCACCCCCTCGGGGCCTCGCTCGTGCGCCGGGCGCAGCTCCGCGGCAAGTACGACCCGACGAAATTCCCGGCGCCGCGCGACGAAATGCCGGGGTACGGGAATGAATACAAGGACGGGACGGCCGGTGGGCTGCCCTTCGACAAAGGCCTGCCGCCCGTTCCCTACTACGGAAGGAATCTCGAGGATTTCTTCGCCACGAAATAGCGGCCCGCTTCCGGGCGGGCTCTCTCTCGGATGGGCATGCACCTCGGCATGCCCGATCTCGGGGGGCTCCGGGGACCACCCTCCCCGGAGCCTCTCCCTTTCCGTTTAGAATCCGCGGGTGCGGCCCATCCTCGTCACCTCGGCGCTGCCCTACGCGAACGGGAGCCCCCACTTCGGCCACATGGTCGGCGCCTACCTCCCGGCCGACATCTTCGTCCGCTACCACCGGATGATCGGCAGCGACGTCCTCTACATCTGCGGCACCGACGACCACGGCGTCGCGAACACGCTCGCGGCCGAGAAGGAGGGCGTGCCCTACAAGGAGTTCGTGGACCGCGGCTACGCCGCCTGGAAGCGCGTCTGCGACCTCCTCGGCATCTCCTTCGACAACTTCAGCCAGACCTCGCGGAGGGACCCGCACTACCCGCTCTCGCAGGAGTTCTTCCTGAGGCTCCTGAAGAACGGCCGCGTCGTGCGGCGCGACGTGAAGCAGCTCTACTCGCCGAAGACGGGGCGCTTCCTCGCCGACCGGTACGTCGTGGGCGAGTGCTACCGCTGCGGCTTCAAGGAGGCGCGCGGCGACGAGTGCCCGAAGTGCGGCTCGTGGCTCGAGGCGACGGAGCTCAGGAACCCGCGCAGCCGCATGGACCCGACCGACCTCCTCGAGCTCCGCGACTCCTGGCAGTTCGAGCTCGACCTCTCGCGGTTTCCGTCGGACCCGCGAGTGCGCGCGTGGCTCGAGGAGCTCCGCCCGCGGCTGAAGCCCAACGTCGCGACGTTCGTCTTCGACAAGATGATCGAGGGCGAGGGGCTCGAGCCGCGGCCGATCACGCGCGACCTGCCGTGGGGCGTGCCGCTGCCCGCGAAGGACCTCGACGGCCGCCCGATCGAGGGCGCGGAGGGGAAGGTCCTCTACGTCTGGTTCGACGCGCCGATCGGCTACATCTCCTCGACGATCGAGTGGGCGCGCGCGCACGGGCAGGACTGGCGGCGCTGGTGGATCCGGCGGCGCGGCGAGGAGGGGGCGAGGCTCATCCACTTCATCGGGAAGGACAACATCACCTTCCACTGCATCGTCTTCCCGGCGATGCTCGCGTGGCAGGCGCTCGAAGGAGGGGGGGCCGGGGGGGAGGGGCCGCGCGCGGGCGAGGAGTACGTGCTGCCCGACAACGTCCCCGCGAACGAGTTCTTCAACCTCGAGGGGCGGAAGTTCTCGAAGTCGGAGGGGTGGACGATCGACATCGAGGAGTTCGTGTCGAAGCACGGCGCCGACCGCACGCGCTTCTACCTGACCGCGGCGATGCCCGAGACCGCGGACGCGGACTTCCTGCACCGCGAGTTCAAGGCCAAGACGGACCTCCTCGCGAACCAGTTCGGCAACTTCGCGACGCGCGTGCTGAAGTTCGTGGGGCAGTACTTCGAGGGGCGCGTGCCTCCTTCGTCGAAGGATTGGGAGGGGGTCCGGGGGCGGGTGGAGGCGCGCACGCGCGAGTTCGCGGAGTGCATCGAGGGCTTCCGGTTCCGGCGCGCGCTCGACGCGTTCATGGGGCTCGCGGAGGACGGCAACCGCTTCCTCGACGAGACGGCGCCGTGGAAGCTCAGGAAGACGGACCTCGCGGCGTGCGGCAGCGCGCTCCACGGGGCGCTCCAGTACCTGCCGCCGCTGTCGGTGCTCGCGGAGCCCTTCATCCCCGGCCTCGCGGCGAAGCTGCGCGCGATGCTCAACCTCCCGCCGCGAAAGCCCGGCCCGCTCCTCCCCGCGGAGTCCCTCCCGCCCGGCCACCGCCTCGGCCCCCCCGACGTGATGATCGAGAAGGTCAACGGTTAGCGTGCGCAGCCCTCACAAGTCGCGGTGCACCAAGGCCTTAGGGTCGTCACGCTGCGGAACTCGTTCCGCAGTGGACGTTGGTGCGACGATCACGGGTTCGCCGTAGCAGCCCGGTGCGGAGCACCCCGCCACGAGCTTCCACATGCGGAACGAGTTCCGCGGTGTGGACGGTGCAAGCTATTGCCGCACATGGAGTTGCGGCTGCGCCGCACACTAACCGTTGACCTGGAGCACTCGGGACTCGCGGAGGGCGGAGGGGGGGGAGACCAGGAGGCGGGGGCCCGGGCCGAGGTCGCTCAGGCGGAAGCGCAACGCCAGCGGCTTTCCCGCGTCCAGATCGAACACGCGCGGCTTGCCGCCGAACGAGACCTCGCAGCGCCCGCCCGCCGCCGGCACGAGCCGCAGGAACACGATCGTCCCGGGCTCCGCGCGCAAGGGCTCCGAGCGCCCGGGCTCCTCCCACGACACGTCCGCGAGCAAGCCGCCGCCGTGCTCGAGCGCGAGGTACCACTCGAGATCCATCTCCGTCGCCGTCGCGGGCGTCGTGAACGGCTCCCGAACGCACGCCGCCGGCAGCCGCTCGCCCGGCCCGATCCGGAACCGCTTCCCGCCCGCGAGCAGCAGGTCCGCGACCCCGCGCAGGGCGATCGCCTCGCCCGGCGCCTGCCGCACGACCAGCGCGCCGCTCTCCTGCCGCACGAGCAGGTCCGTCTCGTGCACCGCGACATGGAGCGGCTCCTCGCCCGCGACCGTCGCCGCCGTGCCCTCGAGCAGCCGCAACGCGGGGCCGCCCGCCTCGTGCCGCCGCAGCCGCACCGTCGAGAGCGGCCCGACGTAGAGGATGCCGCCCTTCGGCAGGTCGATCCGCGCGCCCGCATCGAGCGGCGTCCGCACCTCGCTCTCGAAGGGGATCTCGTCCCCGGGACGCAGCGGGTCCTTCCGCGCGCCGCCGACGGGGGAGAACGTCGCCTTCCCGAGCCGCATCGTCGGCGCGGGAACCGGGGGGGCTCCGGGGGCCCTTCCCCGCGAATCCGTCTCCTCGGCGAGAAGGGGCCCGAGCGCGACGTCCGGCTCGTAGACCGCGCGCGGCGCGGCCCCGTTCAGGAGATACGCGCCGAGCGCGACGAGCACGACCGCCGCGGCCGCGAGCGCGGGCCGGAGCCAGCGCACGACGGGCGTCCGCCGCCCCCGGACCCCCCAGCCCTCCGCCGCCGCGGCGCGCACGAGGGCGACCGCCGCAAAAAGCTCCGCCTCCGCCGCGCGATCGCGCGCCGCGGGCTCCGGCCCTTCGCCGAGCACGAAATCGATGAGCTCCTCGCGTTCCCGGTTCACTTCAGGTGCCTCAGCCTCGCCGCGATCGCCTCGAGCGACTCGCGCACCCAGAACGCTACCGTGCCGAGCGGCGTGTCGAGCGCTTCGGCGACCTCGCGGAACGTGAGCCCCTCGACGATCTTCATCTCGACCGCCGCCCTGCGGAGGTCCGGGAGCTTCTCCAATTCCTCGCGCGCCGCCGCCACGAGATCCTTCCGCTCGGCGGCGGACGCCGGGTCCCACTCGCCCGCCGCGGGAAGCGTGTCGAGGTCGGGCGGCGCCGCCGGCGCGTTCGGCGCGACGCCCGAGAGCGGGTCGCGGATGCGCCGCCTGAGGAAGTCGATGCACGCGTTCCGCGCGATCGCGTAGATCCAGGCCGAGAACGCGCGGCGCTTGTCGAACCGCTCGAGGTTCCGGAACGCCTTCGCGTAGACCTCCTGGACCACGTCGGCGGCGGCGTGCGGGTCGTGGACGCGGGCCGCGACGAAACGCAGGAGCCCCGGCCGGATGTCCTCGTAGTACCGTTCGAACTCTTCGACCGCGAGCAACCGTGATCTTCCCGAGAGCCGGCCACGTAGGGTATTACGCCCGGGAGGCCCGGGTTTAGGGTGAAGCGCGGGGCCGCGGGAGGCGAGGCCCGGGGAGGAGTCCGGCCACCGGCGCTACAAGCGGATCAGTGGCGATGCTCTCCGGTCCCGGGCCCCGCCCCTCGCGGCCCGAGGGCCACGGTACCACGGGGGGGAACGGAGGGGTCCGGGGAACCCGGGGGGGCCCCGCCGTCTCGGGGCGAGGCTTAGACTGGCCGGTCCATGAGAACCACCCTCGCCCTCCTCCTCCTCCTCCCGGCGCTCGCGGCCGGGGAACTCCCCCTGATCCGCGCGGCCGGCACGAGCCTCGAGACCTTCGAGATCGAGCTCCGCCTCGACGCGGTGGACCATGCGACGGCGGAGGGGCTCGCGAAGTCCTTCGCCCGGTTCGAGGAGGAGCAGCACGGGGTCCGGCGCCGCTTCGCGGAGATCGTCCGCGACGCGCACCTGGACCTCCTCCGCACCTTCTACGCGAAGGACCTCGTCGAGAGGCAGACGAAGGCCTACGAGGCGATGGAGCAGCGGGGCCTGAAGATCGAGGTGAAGGGCGTTCGCGCGGAGGGGGACAGGGCGACGGCCGAGCTGCGGCGCACCTATGTCGTCGCGGGGAGGGAGCGGGAGGAGGTGACCGAGATGGACCTCTTCCGCGACGCCCAAGGCTGGTGGATCGAGGCGATCCGCGACCGCGGTCGCGACGGGAAGTTCGCCCAGCGGCCGCTCGCGCCGCCGCCCGTGCTCAAGCGCCCGCCGGTCCCCGCCCCCGGAGCCCCCGACCTTTCCTCCGCCCATGCGGCCATGCTCTCGCTCCGCGACCACGTGCTCCGTTTCGGCGCGCTCCGCGACCATGCGGCGCTCTCCCTCACGGACCGCTTCTTCGACATCGCGGCCGCGTTCTACGGCGCGGAGGCCGCGAAGAAGGCGCGCGACAGCCGCCCGAGCGCAACCGAGCCCGCGCCGGTGGCGCTGGACTTCGGCGCCGCCGCGGCGAGGCTCTCGGACCTGATGCGCGTCGAGGTGACGGTCGTCGAGGAGGCGCGCGGCAAGCGGAACCCGGTCGGGCAGGCCGCCTTCGACCTTCGCGCCGAGGACGGGAAGTGGAAGGTCGCGGGCGAGTATGTGCGGCCGGATCCCGAGGCGCCGTTCCAGGCCGTGCCGGGCAACTTCGGGCTCTTCTTCCTCGTGCGGAGGTGACGGGCCTCCCGCCTTCGCGCCCATGGGGCTCTCCGCCGTGGCAGGCCCGCCGGCGGCGCCGAGGCGCGCCTTCCCCGAGACGGGCATCCGTTAGAATCCCTGAGCCATGAACCGTCTCCTTGCCATCCTCCTCCTCGCGGGCGCCGCGGTCGCGCAGGACTCCGGCGCGATGATGACCGCGGGCGACGCGCTGAGCGTCGAGATGTGCGAGAAGATCCGCGACACCGTGATCCCCCGGGTGGAGGCGTTCACCCGGATGAAGTACCGGCGGCACGTGCCGATCCGCGTGCAGCCGAAGGCGCACTGGGAGGCGGCGCAGAAGGCGGAGGGGTTCGGGGGCTTCTCGGCGCGGCACGCGCTCGCCTTCTACCGGAAGGGGATCAACGACGTGACCGTCGTGCCGTGGGTGATCGGCCGCTACCCGCCGCCGGGGCAGCCGGGCGAGCCGATGAAGCGCACGAGGGAGGAGTGGGTCATGGAGCTCGAGCCGACGCTCATCCACGAGCTCACCCACGCGATCCACTTCCAGAACTTCTACTCCGAGGGGCGCACCGTCCAGGCATCGCTCCGCGCGGACGGTCTCTCCGACGACGAGCTCGACGAGTCCACGGTCGAGTTCCTCCTGAGCGAGGGGTTCCCGGAGCTCGTCGCGCTGCGCACGACCGACTTCCGCGGCAGCATGCAGCGGCATCCGGCGCCGGCGCCCGACGGCGTGCGCGCCTACATGAAGAAGTACGTGCCGAACAAGAAGGACCCGTACCGGGTGACGCTCAGCCAGAGCGGCTACTCCGACGGTCTCGACCTCCTGCACCACCTGCAGCTCAAGGCGGGACCGGGCGGCGTGCGCGCGTGCCTCTACCGGCCGCCGCCGCGGCTGCTGCTGTTCCAGCCGGAGCTGCTCGCGACCGTCGATCTCGAGGACCCGCCGGACCCGGACTCGATCCTCGGCTTCCTCTATCCCGACGTGCTCAAGGGCAAGGAGGTGCGCCTCGCGGTCAACCCGGGAAGCGGGCGGCTGTTCGAGGGCGCGTACGAGAGCGGCTTCCGCGCGCCGGGTTGCCTCATCGGGTACGTGGCCGAGGTGGGCGCCGCGAGCGACCCGCAGGGGGAGTCGCGCTACGCCTTCTTCGTGTCGGACCCGGACGAGCAGGGCGACTGGAGCAGCGCGCAGGCCTCGAGCCTGAAGGCGATGAACCCTTCGGGCGTCGCGGAGAAGCAGATGCCGCTCGAGTACGTCGAGGGGGTCAAGGCGACGGTCGTCACCGTGAAGATGGAGGACGGGAGCCTTTACGTCCGCGGCGAGGCGCACGGGCTCGTCGTCCTCGCGCATGAGGCGAAGCCGACGCCGAACCTCGAGGAGCGGGTGGTGATCGCGCTGAGCGCCCTCTACGAGCGGCGCCCTGCGCCGAACCTCTACGCGGACGCGCTCAAGAAGGCCCTCGCCGCCTTCGACAAGGAAGGCGACTAGGGTCTGTCCGAAAAGTCGTCCTGGATTCGGCCGGCTACGCCGCCGCCATACTTCGTCAGGCCTCCTCACCGTATTTCTCCGTCAATACGGCTCGTCGGCCTTCCTCGTCTGGCGGCGGCTCGCTCAGCCTCGGTCCTTACGGCCGACTTTCCAGACAGACCCTA
>WYBS01000086.1 GCA_011525755.1 Planctomycetaceae bacterium | reverse complement strand
CCCCCCTCGATACGCTGCGGAAGGAGGCCGACGCGATCCGCGACGAGGACGAGCGCAGCTGCCGGGCCATCGGCCGCCACGGCGCGGCGCTCCTCGGCGAGAAGAGCAACGTCCTCACGCACTGCAACGCGGGGTCGCTCGCGACCGCGGGGTACGGGACCGCGCTCGGCGTCGTCTACGCCGCCGTCGAGGCGGGCAAGCGCGTCGCCGTCTTCGCCGACGAGACGAGGCCCCTCCTCCAGGGCGCGCGGCTCACCGCCTGGGAGCTCTCCCGCGCGGGGATCGACGTCACGCTGCTCGCCGACGCGGCCGCGGGCGCGCTCCTGCGCACGGGCCGGATCGACGCCGTCATCGTCGGCGCCGACCGGATCGCCAGCAACGGCGACGTCGCGAACAAGATCGGGACCTACCCCCTCGCCGTCCTCGCGAGGACCCACGGGGTCCCCTTCTACGTCGCGGCGCCGAGGTCCACCTTCGACCTCTCCTGCCCGGACGGCTCCGGGATCCCCATCGAGGAGCGGGCGGCCGAGGAGCTCACGAGAGGATTCGGCGCAAGTACCGCTCCCGAAGGGGTTTCCGTCTACGCGCCGGCGTTCGACGTGACCCCGGCGGCGCTCGTCACCGCGATCATCACCGAGGCGGGCGTCCTCCGGCCCGTGAACGGGGAGACGATCGCCCGGGCCCTCGCCTAGGGCCCCCGGAGCCCCCCCGAGGTTCAGTCCCACAAGGGGACAGTCCGATAGGTCACGGGCGCCTACCCCCCCGGGGCGGCGCTCTCGACGCATGGCGTTCAAGGGCGACCTCACGAACATCAGCTTGTTCGACGTCTTCCAGACGCTCAGCCAGAACAAGCAGACGGGGGTCCTCGTCCTCGCGCGGGACGGGCAGACGAAGAAGGTCCACATCTCGCCCGAGGGGGTGCGCATCTTCTTCTCGAGGTCCTTCCGCCCGCTCCGGCTCGGCGAGATCTTCGTCCGGCGCGGGCGGATCACCCAGCAGGACGTCGAGATCCTCCTGCTCGAGCAGAAGAAGCAGTACCGGCCCATGGGCCAGCTGCTCATCGAGAGCGGCAAGGTCACGGAGGACGAGATCGCCGACGTGCTCCGCTACCACGCGGAGGACGAGATCTTCGAGGTCTTCGGCTGGCAGAGCGGGAGCTTCGCCTTCTACGACGGCCAGGATGCCGGCGACCCCTCGACGCCTCTCTCGGACATCCTCATGGACCCCGCGGGGCTCTGCCTCGAGGCGGCGCGGCGCCTCGACGAGCTGGAGCGGCTGCGCGAGGCGATCCCCAACGACAGCGAGTACTACGTCGCGCAGGGCGACGCGCCGGACCCGGAGGACGCGGGGAACGCGGCGTCCGCGGTCTTCGCGGCGCTCGGGCAGCCGAACAGCATCGACGAGCTGCGCGACCTCGCGGGCCTCTCGCTCCACGACACGCTCTCGGGCGTGCAGGCGCTCCTCGCGCGGAAGCTCATCCGCACGCTCACGATGGACGAGCTGCTCGCCATCGCCGCCGAGGCGGAGGAGGCGGGCGACCTCGACCGCGCGGCACGCCTGCTCGAGAAGGCGCACGCGCACGCCCCGAACGACCGCGCGATCCTCGAGCAGTGCGTCGAGGTCTTCGGGCGGCTCGACCAGGCGAAGCCCCTCGCCGGCTATCTCGCCACGCTCGGCAAGGTCTGCTTCGTGGCGGGCGAGGTCGAGACGGCGATCGAGCACCTCGAGGAGGCGATCCGGAGCGACGGCACCCACATGGGCGCGCTCTCCGCGCTGCGCGATGCCTACGTGCAGCAGGGGGACGCCGAGCGCGTCGCGGAGGTGAGCCTCCGGCTCGCACGCGCCGAGGCCGACCGCGGCGACCTCGACCGCGCGATCGACGCGTGCCGCGAGGGCATCGAGCAGGCGCCGCAGGCCGTCGCCCTCCGCTTCTTCCACGCCCAGGTCCTCGCCCGTACGGGGCGGACCGAGGAGGCGCGGGAGGAGATGCACGCCATCATCCGCGCGACCGAGGCCGCCAAGGGGCCGAAGAGCGACAAGGCGTACGAGCTGCTCACGAGCTGCTACCGGCTGCTCCTGAAGATCGACCCCCAGGACGCGCAGGCGGAGAAAGGGCTCCAGGAGATCGACCGCCGGCGCATGGTCGTCCTGCGCCGGAAGAAGCTCGTGACGCGGGGCGGCGCGGCCGCGGCCCTCCTGCTCGTGCTCCTCGGGGTCGGCCTCGCGACCGGCGGGGAGAGCGCGGAGTCGCTCGCCGCGGAGATCCGCAAGGCGCAGCAGAGGAAGAACGTGTCGCGCGTGATCGAGCTCGCGGGCGAGCTCGCCGAGGCGCACCCGGGGAGCGAGGAGGCGAAGTGGGCGCTGGAGCTGAAGCGCACCCTCTCGTCCGAGATCAGCCAGAACGACGCCGCGCGGCGCGAGCGCGAGCACCTCGCGCGCACGGCCATCGGCGCGGACCTCGAGGAGGTGCGTCTGGCGGTCTCCGAGCGGCCCTACGGCGAGGCGATGGCCGCGGTGAGGCGCCTCGTGACGAAGCTCAGCGAGCCGGAGAACGCCTTCCTCCGCAAGACGGTCGGCGAGGACCTCAACTGGATGCTGACGAACTTCTTCGAGCGGGTGACGTCCCAGTTCGAGGACGACCGGAAGCAGCTCGCGGCGGCCGAGGTCCAGCTCCGCACGCTCGAAGGCAAGCCGGCCGAGCTGCTCGAGCTCGAGAAGAAGCTCCTCGTGGTCCGCCAGCGCAGCTGGACGACGCTGGCACCCGACCTGACCGAGCACCTGCTCGCCATCTCCGCCTCGCAGGCCATCCCCAAGGCGGCCCAGGACGCGACCCAGCTCGCCCAGCGCCTCACCACGGGCCCGGCGAGCTTCGCGGGCCTCGACGCGCTCCTCTACACCGTGCGCTGCGAGCGATTCAAGGCGGAGGTCTTCGACCTCCACAAGATCGCGACCACGCAGGGCCAGGACCTCCTCACGGTCTGCGACTTCGACCGCGCACGACTGGCGTTCGAGGCCGTCAGCGCGAAGCTCGCGGAGCTCTACGACCAGGAGCCGCGAGAGTACTTCCGCGAGCTGATCCGCGTCCTCGACCTTCGCCAGATCCGGGTCCAGACGAGGGCGCAGATCGAGCGCATCGACCGCGTCGTGAGGACGCTCCAGGAGATCGAGGAGCTCCGCGCGCAGGGGAACTACCCCGCGGCGTACCGGGTGATGCGCGACCTCGTGACCGAGAACCGCCTCATCCAGTTCGAGACGAGGTACAAGCTCCCCTACCTGGTCACGTCCGTCCCGGCGGGTGCCGAGGTCGAGGTCAACGGCGCGAAGGCGGGCCACGCCCCCTGCGAGGTCCAGCTCGACATCGGACATCGGCCCATGTCGGTGAGGCTCAGGAAGCCCGGCTTCCGGGACGCGCAGGCGCAGCTCGTCCCGACCGACCTCGGGCTCGACGGCTCGCTGGAGATGGACCTCGAGAAGGAGGTCGCGTGGGAGCGCGAGGTCGGCGGAGGCGGCGTCGAGGCCTACCCGGCGATCGCGGACGGCAAGGTCCTCTTCGCGACGACCGACGCGAGCCTGCTCGCGGTCGATCTCGAGAGCGGCGACATCGCATGGGAGGCGCGGACGGGCCTTCTCGCGCGGATCAAGGCGCGCCCGGCGGTCGCCCTGGACTCCGCCTACCTGGTCACGCTCGACGGCCTTCTCCACCAGATCCGCCTCGCGGACGGGAAGATCGTCGCCCGCCTCGACCTCGGCGCGAAGGTCGAGCAGGACCCGGCCGTGGTCGGCGAAACGGTCTACGTCGCGACCCGCCGCCCGAGCCTCGTCGCGGTCCGCGGGGGCGCGAAGGTGTGGGAGGAGCCCCTCTCGGAGAGCCCGATCACGGCCGTCGTCCACGTCGGCGGCTCGCTCTACGTGGGGACGACCAAGGGCGCGATCCTCGTCCACGACGCGAAGACCGGCGCGAGAAAGCCCGAATTCCAGGTCGCATCGAACACGTCGTTCTGGGGCGGGCTCTCCGTCCACAAGCACCTCGTCCTCGCGGGCGCGGAGGACGGCAGGCTCTATGCCTTCGACACGAGGTCGGGCAGGCAGGCGTGGGCGCACGCGACGGGCGGGCCGATCGCCTCGCCGGCCACGAGCGACGGCACGCACATCTTCCTCCCGGCCCGCGACGGCTACATCCACGTGCTGTCGGAGGCGGGCGAGCAGGAGGACAGGCTCGACATGGGCTACGCCGTCCGGGCCCGCGCCGCGGTCGACGGCCAGTTCCTCTACTTCGTGGGCAGCAACCGCGTGAAGGCCTATGAGGCCTCCGGCTCGATCTGGTGGGACCGCGCCTTCGAAGGCGAGTTCCCGGTGCACGTGATCGCGGGCGGCAACCGCGTCGTCGTGGTCACCGACAAGCCCTGGATCCACGCCTTCCCGAAGGACGTGAAGTAGCCCCTCCCCGGGGCCCCACCCCTTCCCGGCGCTTACGAGAAGCGCCGCCGAAGCTCCTCGAGCTTCTTCCTCATGAACTCCTCCTCCGTCATGTCGGCGGGGACGGGGTTCTCGGGCGCCTCCGCGGCGGCGGGCTCGCGCTCGGGCGACGGAGGCGGAGGGGGTTCGGGGGCAGCGGACGGCTCGCGCTCCTCGCGGCGCGGACGGCGCGGGCGGCGGCTGCCGCGGTCGCCGCGGTCTCCCCGGTCGCCGCGGTCCCGCCGCTCGCCGCCCTCGCGACGCGGCCGCTCGCCCGACTTCATCGAGAGCGAGATGCGGCCCTCCTCGACGCCGAGCACGCGGACCTCGACGACCTGGCCCACGCGCACGACCGACGTCGGGTCCTTCACGAAGTGGTCGGCGAGCTCGGAGACGTGGACGAGGCCGTCCTGGTTGACGCCGACGTCCACGAACGCTCCGAAGTTCGTCACGTTCGTGACGCGCCCCTCGAGGCGCATGCCGGCCTTCAGCTCCCCCGCCGCGCGCGCGACGCCCCTCCGCGCGATCTCGAGCGGCGGGCGCGGGTCGGCATCGCCCTGGATGAGCTCGACGAGGACGCCCGCGACGGTCGCCGCGCTGAACCGGGCGTCGGCGATCTCGTCCACGTCGATCCCCGAGAGGAGGTCGGCGTTCGCGATCAGGTCCGCGACCGGCCGATTCAGGCGCTCCGCGATCCGCGCCGCGACGGGCGCGTGATCGGGGTGGACGCCGGTCGCGTCGAGCGGGTCGTCCCCGCCCTTCACGCGGAGGAACCCGCCCGCGAGCTCGAACGCGTGCGGCGTGAGGAACGGGAGCGCCCGGAGCGCCGCGCGGCTCGGGAACCGCCCGTGCTTCTCGCGGTGCTGGACGATCGAGCGCGCGACGTAGGTCGAGAGGCCGCACACGTAGGCGAGCTGCTG
>WYBS01000085.1 GCA_011525755.1 Planctomycetaceae bacterium | reverse complement strand
CTCAGAGCTTGTGAAGAAATCCCGGCGTCGGCCCGAGGCCGAGCGAGAAGCCGGTCCCGAAGGGACGCCGCTCTGCGCGGCCGCGCAAGCGGCCGCGTTGCGGCGCCGGCGAGGCGCGCTGCCGACCCGGGTTGACGGAGAAACCCAGCGAGGCGGCGCGTCGAAGCCGGGCGGCTTCGTAGCCGGCCGAAGCCAGCAGGGATTTGTTCACAAGCTCTCAGCCCTGGACCGCCCGGTAGGGCAGGTACCTGGGCTCCCACATGGCCGCCGCGATCCGCTGCTCAAGGCCGTCGATCGGCTGCGCCACGCCCTCCTCGATCGCCTTGCGCACGACTGCCGCGGCGACCGCCCGCGACACGGCGCGGACGTCGTCGATGCGGGGGTAGATGCAACCCATGGCCAGCTGCTCCTCCGAGACGCACTTCGCGAGCGTCTTGGCGGCGGCAAGGAACATCCCGTCCGTCACCTTGCGCGCCTTCGACACGATCGTGCCGAGGCCGACGCCCGGGAAGATGAAGACGTTGTTCCCCTGTCCGATCCGGTGCCGGCGCCCGTCGTAGATCACGTCGTCGAACGGGCTCCCGGTGCCGACGATCGCCCGGCCCTCCGTCCACGCGATCACGTCGACCGGCCGCGCCTCGGCGCACGAGGTCGGATTCGAGAGCGGGAGGATGACCGGACGCTTCGCGTGCTCCGCCATCGCGCGGATCGTCTGCTCGTCGAAGGCGCCCGCATGCCCCGAGACGCCGAACAGCACCGTCGGGCGCACGCGCCGGACGACCTCGAGCAGCGGGATCTGGTCGCCCTGCGGCCCCCACGAGGAGATCCGCGAGGGCGCGACCGCGAACTCGCGCTTGTGGTCGTCGAGCCCGGGCCGCCCCTCGACGACGAGCCCCTTGCTGTCGAGGGTGAAGATGCGGTCGTGGGCCTCCGCGCGGGGAAGGCCTTCGGCGACCATCTCGTCGACGATCAGCCGCGAGATTCCGACACCCGCCGACCCCGCGCCGAGGAGCACGATCCGCTGGTCGCGCAGCTTCCCGCCGACGAGTCGCATCGCGCCGAGGAGCCCGCCAACGGAGACCGCCGCCGTCCCCTGGATGTCGTCGTTGAACGAGCAGATCCGCTCGCGGTGCGTCTCGAGGTGGCGGAAGCTCGTGTTCTTGCCGAAGTCCTCCCACTGGAGGAGCGCGTCGGGATACGTGCGCTTGACCGCGTCGACGAACTCGTCCACGAGGTCGAAGTAGGGCTCGCCGCGGAGGCGCGGGTGGCGCCAGCCGATGTAGAGCCGGTCGCGCAGGAGGTCGCCGTTGTCCGTCCCGACGTCGAGCGAGATCGGGAGGCACGTCGACGGGTGGATCCCCGCGCCGAGGGTGTAGAGCGCGAGCTTCCCGATCGGGATGCCCATGCCCCCGGCCCCCTGGTCGCCGATGCCGAGGATGCGCTCGTTGTCGGTGACGACGATCACCGCCGGCGGCGCCGGGGCGTTCGCGAGCACCTTGTCCATGCGGCCGCGGTCCGCGGGCGTCAGGTAGAGGCCGCGCGTGCGCCGGAAGAGGTGGCTCCAGTGGCGGCACGCCTCGGCGACGACCGGCGTGTAGATGATCGGCGTCATCTCCTCCATGTGCTCGTGGAGGAGGCGGAAGAAGAGCGTCTCGTTGCTGTCCTGGAGCCGCGCGAGCGCGCGGTTCTTCGCCATGTCGCTGCCGGCGGCCAGGAAGTGCTCGTACGCGCGGCGGAGCTGGTCCTCCATCACGGTCACGCGCGCGGGCAGCATGCCGCGGAGTCCCAGCTCGTCGCGCTCGCGCTCGTCGAACGCCGTGCCCTTGTTGAGCAGCGGGTCCGAGAGTACGGCCCGTCCGCGCTCGCGCACCGGGAGGAACCACTGGCCCGTCTCGGGATCCTCGCGCGGGAGGTAGCTGTGCATCGGCCCCCCGATTATAGGTCCGGTGCCGAGAACCCCGCGGGACCCTACGTGGACGCGTTGGCGAGTCGCGTCTCCTGCGCCCGGACGCGCCAGAGGCCGGTCGCGAGGCTCACGACGAGGACCGCGGCGAGCACGGCGAGGCTTCCCCCCACGGTCTCGTCCGGCGCGATCCCTTGAAGCAGTTTCCGCAGGTGCGTGGAAGCAAGCCTCCCCTCGAAGAGCCGCGTCTCGAGGAGGGCGAGGTGGTGCCACACCGACCAGCGCGAGATCCCGCTCTCCGGGAGCTTGGAGATCCCGCCCTCCAGGATGAAGCCGAGGATGAAGCCCGCGAAGAGCGCGCGCGGGAGGAAGAGCCGCATCGTCGCGAAGAACGCCGCGTAGACGAGGAACCCCGCCACGGCGATGCCCGCGGTCGCGACCGCGTCCCGCGCGGTGACGTTCACGTGCGAGCCGAAGAGGTAGGCCATCACCGTGACCGTGGCCGCGAGCAGCGGCGCGAACGCCGTCACGGCGCCGAGGTACCGCGCGAGGAAGACGTACGACCTGCCGTGCGGACGCGTGAAGAGGTAGGTGAGCGTGCGCCCCTCGATCTCGTCGCCGAGCACCGCCACCCCGAGGAAGAGCCCGGCGAGCGGGACGACGAACTGGAACACGAACATGAGCGTCACCGCGACGAACTTCGTCGGGGAGAGGCGCGTGTCGTGCTCCACCTGGATCCACGCGAGCACGACGGGCAGGGCCGCGAGGAGGATGAGCAGGAGCCCGCGCCGGCCGAGCAGGGCACGCGACGTCGCGTTGCCCCAGAGGAGGAGGAAGCTCCGCGCCGTCACCTGGCCACCAGGTAGCCGAAGATCGCGTCGAGGCCCATGTCCTCCGCCTCGAGCCCGTCGACCGGCAGCCCCTCCTCGAGCACGCACCGCGGCAGCCGGTCGTAGACCGCCTCGGGATCGGTCGTGTCCACGTGCACCGAGCCGTCGTCGAGGCGCACGCCGACGACGCCCGGGAGGTCGAGGAGCAGGCGCGCGAGGTCGCGCGCGCGCGGCGAGCGCACGCGGATCTGGTGCGGGTGCCGGTCGAGGAGCCCGCGGATCTCCTCGCGCGTCCCGACGGCGCGCACGCGCCCCTGGTAGAGGAGGATCACGCGGTCGGTCATCGCCTCGACCTCGTGCAGGATGTGGCTCGACACGATGACGGTCGCGCCGCGCCGCTCGAAGTCGCGCATGAGATCGATGACCTGCCGCCGCGCGACCGGGTCCATGCCGGTCATCGGCTCGTCGAGCACGAGCACCTTCGGATCGTGCGCGATCGCCTGCGCGAGCTTCACGCGCTGGCGCATGCCCTTCGAGTAGGTCCGGATCTTCCGGCCGCCCGCGGCCGCGAGACCGACGCGCTCGAGCGCCTCGTCCGCGCGCGCCCGCGGGCAGCCGTGGAGGCCCGCGAGGAAGCGCACGAACGCGCGGCCGGTCATCTCCTCGTAGAAGGAGTCCTGCTCCGGCAGGAAGCCGACGCGCGCGTGCACGGAGGGATCGGCGAACGGGTCCGCTCCGAGAAGCCGCACCTCGCCCTGCGAGGGCTGGAGCTGGCCCGTGAGCAGCTTCAGGAAGGTGGACTTGCCGGCGCCGTTCGGGCCGAGGAGCCCGGTGATGCCGCCGCCGATGGAGACGGTCGCGTCCACGAGGCCGATCACGTGCCCGTACCACTTCGCGGCGTGCTCGAACGAGGCGATCGGGGGGGGCTCCGGGGGACCGGGGATCACGTGACGACCTCCACGCGTCGCACGCGCGCGACGAGGACGGCGATCCCGGCGAGGATCCAGGCGCCCGCGCCGAACCACGCGGTCCGGATGCCGAGCTCCTCGAGATACGCCGTGTCCTCGGAGAGATCGATCGGGACCGGCAGCAGGTGGAGCGCGATCCTGTGCACGCAGGTGTAGGGCGAGAGGGCGAGCCAGCCGCGGTCGTCGAGGACCTCCGCGAGGAAGTGGGCGATGCCCGTCGTGAGCACGCCGAAGCCGAGCAGGAACAGCGCCGCGTAGGTGGGCCGCTCGGTCAGCGACGAGACGCCGAGCGAGATCGACGTGAAGAGCGCGACGCCGAGCGCGCCCGCTGCGCACGACCGCAGGAGCGTGGGCATCTGGCGCCACGCGGTGCCCTCGACTTCCGAGAAGGCCACCTCCATCGCGTACATCGAGATGCGCGGGAGGATGAGCAGGAGGGCGAGGAAGAAGGCCGCCGAAGCCGCCTTGCCGAGGACGTAGTCCAGGTGCCCGATCGGACGCGAGAAGTAGAGCGGCAGCGCGTGGGCGCGCCGGTCCTCGGCGATCACCGGCGCCCCGACGAGGGCGGCGAGGAGGAATGCCCAGAAGCCGATCACGGAGTCGAAGAGCCGGTTCAGGATGGCGAGGAGGTTCACGTTCTCGAAGCCGAACTGCCGGATCTGGTTCTGGATCATCGGGTCGCCCCGGCCCGCGAGCGTCAGGTAGAAGACGAGCGCGGCGAAACCGCTCGCGACCACCGAGAACACGAAGACGATGACCCGCACGATCTTGAGCTTCATGCGCCGGCGGATCATCGTGCCTGCGATCCCGAGCGCGGCGAGGGGCGTCGGGCGCGCGCGGCCCTCCCAGCGCCGGTAGGAGGCGATGTCAATCGGCACGCGGCGCCTCCACGGCGTCGAGGAAGACGTTCTCGAGCGTCCGGCGCACGGCCTTGAGCCCGCGCACCTGCGCGCCCGCGGCCTTGGCCGCGCGGAAGATCGCCGCGGTGCCCTCGGCGCGCACGAGGAGCGGCGCCGCGTCCCCCCCGGCCCCCCCCGATTCGGCCCCGAGGGCATGGAGCTCCGCGGCGAAACGCGCGGCGTCCCCGCGCACGCGCACCTCGTACGTGCCCGCCTCCCCGCTCGTCAGCTCGGTGATCGGCCCCTGCCGGACGATCCGCCCCAGCCGCAGCATGACGACGTTTCTGCAGACGTACTCGACGTCGGGCAGGAGGTGCGAGGAGAGGAGGAGGTGCTTCCCGTGCTCGGTCGCGAGCTCGCGCAGGAGCGTGAGCATCTCCTCGCGGCCCTTCGGGTCGAGGCCGTTCGTCGGCTCGTCGAGCAGGAGCAGCTCGGGGTCGTGCACGAGCGCGGCCGCGAGCTTCAGCCGCTGCTGCATTCCCGTCGAGTACTCGGACGCCTCGCGGTAGCGCTCCTCGCCGAGGCCGACGAAGTACATCACCTCGTGCGCGCGCTTGAACGCGTCGCGGCGCGGCATGCCCGCGAGCCGGCCGAGGTAGGCGACCGCCTCGACGCCCGCGAGCCCCGGGATCGCGCACTCGCTCTCGGGCATGTAGCCGATGCGCGCGCGCACGTCGCGCGGCTCCCGGAACGGGTCCTTCCCCATGACGCGCGCCTCGCCCTCGGCGGGCAGGAGCCCGAGGAGGATGCGGAGGAGCGTCGTCTTGCCCGCGCCGTTCGGGCCCAGGAGCCCGGTCGCGCCCGCGCCGACCTCGCAGTCGACGCCGTCGAGCGCGACGGTCTCGCCGAAGTGCTTCCTGAGGTTCCGGATCGTGAGCACGGGAGCGGCAGAGTGTAACCTCCGTGGATGCGCGCGTGGGTTCTCGACCGCCCGAGGGAGCCGCTGCGGCTCCGGGAGGTGACCGACCCGTCGCCCGGCCCGGGCGAGATCGCCGTCGAGGTGTCGGCCTGCGGGCTCTGCCGGACCGACATCCACATCTGCGAGGGCGAGATCGAGCTGCCGAAGCTCCCGGTGGTGCCCGGCCACCAGGCGGTCGGAAGGGTGGGGGCGCGGGGGAGGGGGGTGCGGCGGTTCCGGGAGGGGGACCGGGTGGGCGTCGCGTGGCTGCACGGGACGTGCGGGACGTGTCCGGACTGCGCGCGGAAGGACGAGAACCTCTGCCGGCGCGCGCGGTTCACGGGCTACCACGTGGACGGCGGGTTCGCGGAGCGGGTGGTCGTGCCCGCGGCGTTCGCGTATGCGCTGCCGCCCTCCTTGGACGACACGCACGTCGCGCCCCTGCTGTGCGCCGGGATCATCGGCTACCGCGCGCTGCGGCAGGCGGATGTCGGCTCCGGCGAGACGGTCGGCCTCTACGGGTTCGGCTCGTCGGCGCACATCGCGCTGCAGGTGGCGCGCGCCCGCGGGAACCGCGTGTTCGTGGTGACCCGCGGCGAGCGCCACCGCGAGCTGGCGCGCCGGATGGGCGCGGACTGGGTGGGCGACTCGGGCGAGCGGCCGCCGGAGCCCTTGGACCGCGCGGTGATCTTCGCGCCGGCGGGCGAGCTGATCCCGCAGGCGCTGGAGGCGGTGCGCTGGGGCGGCACGGTGGCGTCGGCCGCGATCCACATGAGCCCGATCCCGCAGATGGACTACACGAAGCACCTCTTCGGCGAGCGGACGCTCCGCTCGACGACGGCGAGCACGCGCAGGGACGGCGAGGAGCTGCTCGCGTTCGCCGGCACGCACGGCATCACGACCGAGGTGACCCTCTTCGACGACCCGAACGAGGGTTTGCGCGCCATCAGGAACGACGCGATCCAAGGCTCCGCGGTCCTGCGCGTGAAGTAGAGACGGCCCGGAGACCCGTCCGCGGATCTATCGCGCCACGCTTGGCGCGATTGGCGAGTGACACCGGGTCCCGACGGATAGGCATGTACAATCGCACTTGCACATGCCGACCGAGATCCGGACCGCCGAACAGTTGCTGCGCAACCCGCACATCGGCCGCTGCGAGCTCATCCGGGGGGAACTCCGCATGATGAGCCCCTCGGGAGCGCGTCACGGCCTCGTCGCCGGCAACCTCTTCGTGGCCATCGCGAGCCACGTTCGTGCTCGTGGGCTCGGCAGGGCGTTCGCTGCTGAGACGGGATTCCAGATCTGCAGGGATCCGGACACCGTGCGAGCGCCCGATGTCGCTTTCGTCAAGACCGGCCGCCCGGCTGCCCCGGCCCGCGGTTTCTACCCCGGCGCCCCCGATCTTGCCGTCGAGGTGCTGTCGCCCGACGACCGGCCCGGTTACGTCCGGGAGAAGGTCGTGGAGTGGCTTGAGGCGGGCGCGCGTGCGGTCTGGGTCGTCGATCCCGACGACCGCACGGCGACCGTGCACGAGCCGGGCAGGAAGGCGAAGCGCCTCGGCGAGGGAGGGATCCTTCGGGGCGGGGATGTGCTGCCCGGCTTCGAGCTGCCCGTCCGCGCGATCTTCGCGTAGCGCCGCGAACCGCCTACTCGCCTTCGCCGGCTCCCGCGGCGCCGGACCTTGGACGCCCGCACCTTCACTGCGTGGGCGAGAGCGCCACGCGTGGCGCGATTGGCGCGATTGACGAGTGATACCGCCTCCCGACTAATAGATGTGACGTACAATCGAGGTCTCACATGGCGACCGAGATCCGGACCGCCGAACAGCTGTTGCGCAACCCCCACATCGGGCGCTGCGAGCTCATCCGGGGGGAGCTCCACATGATGAGCCTCTCAAGCGCTCAACACGGCCGTATCGCGGCAAGGCTCGCGATGATGATCGGGAGTCACGTCGACTCGAAGCACCTCGGCACGTTCTTCGGCGCCGAGACCGGCTTCAAGCTCGCCAGTGAGCCGGACACCGTGCGAGCGCCGGACGTCGCGTTCGTCGCGGCCGATCGGCCCCCGGCACCCGCGCGCGGCTTCTACCCCGGCGCGCCGGACCTCGCCGTCGAGGTGCTTTCGCCCGACGACCGGCCGGGCTACGTTCGGGAGAAGGTCGCGGAGTGGCTCGAAGCCGGGACGCGCGCGGTCTGGGTCGTCGATCCGCGCGACCGAACGGTGACCGTCCACGAGCCGCGGAAGGGGCCGACGACGTTCTGCGAGGCCGACGTGCTCCGCGGCGGAGACGTGCTGCCCGGGTTCGAGGTCCCCATCGCGACGATCTTCGCGTAGCGCGGTACCGGCGTCCGGCGGATACTGGCGCCGTGGGACCGGCACCGGACCGCGCGTCGTGGCAGGAAGCGCTCGCCGACCTCCGTACCTACACCCGCGGCGGGCGCCGGGCGGTGCACAAGCCGCTGATGCTCCTCCTGCTGCTCGCCCGCGCGGCGAGAGGCGAGCCCCCGGAGCTCCGCTACGTCGATCTCGACCGCGAGCTTTCCAGGCTGCTCCGCGACTTCGGACCGCCGCGCGCGCGGCAGCAGACGGAGTTCCCCTTCTGGCACCTCCAGTCTGAAGGCGTGTGGGTGGTCCGCGATGCCGACCGGATCCCCCTGCGCAAGGGAGCAAGCAATCCGGCACGAAGCACTCTCTTGTCCCGCGATGCGATCGGCTGGGTGCCTGCACTCTACTGGCGCGCGCTCGCTGGGGACGCGGAGCTTCGCGCGGAGCTGGCGCGGAGGATCCTCTCGGAGTTCTGGCCGCCGACGCTTCACGAGGGGATCCGCGACGCCGTCGGACTATCCACGACCGAACCGGCGCCGGAACGGGAGCGCGAGACGGTGACGCGCGCGCGGCGGGACCGTTCGTTCCGCGACCTCATGCTGGAGGCGTGCGGCGCCCGCTGCGCGGTCTGCAGCTACGACGGTCGCCTCGCAGGCGAACCGCTCGCGCTCGAGGCCGCGCACGTCATGTGGCACTGCTACGGAGGCCCCGACGACGCGGGCAACGGGCTCGTGCTGTGTTCGCTCCACCACGTGGCGCTCGACATGGGCGCGATCGGCATAGGGGATTCGATGCGCGTCGCGGTGTCGCCGCATGTCGCGGGCGACCGCGCGGACGAGTGGCTCCGCCGCTTCGACGGGCGGCCGCTCGCGCGGTCCCCCGGAGCCCCCCCGCTTCAGACCCGGTTCGTGCGCTGGCACGCGCGCGAGGTCTACCGCGGCTGACGGCGCGCGCCCACCCATCGGACGCCCTCGTCCACGGCGGTGCGCACCCGGTCCGCGAGCTGCGCCGCGTGGTGCTGGATGTGCCGGAGGTTCACGATCTGGTGCTCGAGCTTCGGGATCGGATAGGACGGGAACCCGCTCTGCGGCGACCCGAGGTCCATCGCGTCCACCGCCGCGTCGATCTGGCCGTCGCAGAAGCTCCAGTACTCGAGCACCTGCGCCTTCGTGTAGGGATCGGGGAGCAGCGGCAGCCTGCTCGCCGGATCCGCCGGCCCGGGGATGCAGTCGGGATGCTGCGCGTCCGCGCGGTGGTGCTTCCACGGCCGGAACGTCGCCTTGCCCTGCCCGCTGTAGGCGTGCGCGAAGAAGAGCACGTGGTAGGCGATCTGCCAGCACTCGTTCTTGTGCCCGCTCCCGGACCAGAGGTTCTCGGGGCACTTCTCGATCGCGTCCTTGAGCATCGCGAGTGCCGAGTGGTACTGGCTCTTCAGGATCGATCGCACGGCGTTCTCGTCCATACCTCTCCTCCGCGGGATGCACGGGGGGTCCGGGGGCGCTGCCCCCCCGGCCCCCCTTCTTCGCTACTTGGACTGCTTCCCGATGTACGCGAGCGCGGATCCGGCCTTGAACCACTCGACCTGCTCCTGCGTCATCGTGTGGATGCAGGTGATCTTCTCCTGCTTCCCGTCCGCGTGCTTCAGCACCACCGCCACCTCGCGGCCCGGCGCGAGGTCCTTCATGCCCGTGACGGACACGCGGTCGTCCTCGCGGACCTTGTCGTAGTCCTTTCCGTCCTTGAGCGTGAGCGGCAGCACACCCTGCTTCTTCAGGTTCGTCTCGTGGATGCGCGCGAAGCTCTTCACGATCACCGCGGCGCAGCCGAGGTGGCGCGGGGACATCGCCGCGTGCTCGCGGCTCGAGCCCTCGCCGTAGTTCTCGTCGCCGAAGACCACCCAGCGGTGGCCTTCCTTCCTGTAGTGGCGCGCGATCTCGTGGAAGGGCTTGCCCTTGCTGCCGTCGACCTGGTCGGTGCCTTTGCCCTCCTCGCCCGTGAACGCGTTCGCGGCACCGATGAACATGTTGTTGCTGATGTTGTCGAGATGCCCCCGGAACTGGAGCCACGGGCCCGCCGGCGAGATGTGGTCGGTCGTGCACTTCCCCTTCGCCTTCAGGAGCACGAAGAGGTCGGCGAAGTCGCTGCCGTCCCACGCGGGGAACGGCTCGAGCAGCTGGAGACGCTTGCTGTCCGGCGCCACGCGGATCTGCACGCTCGCGCCGTCCTTCGCCGGCTCGACGTAGCCCTCGGGGTCGGACTCGAGCCCCTTGCCGGGCAGCGCGTCGCCCTCCGGCGGCTCAAAGCGGAACTCCTTGCCGTCGGGCGTCCTCAGCGCGTCGCGGCGCGGGTCGAACGAGAGCCGCCCGCCGAACGCGAGCGCGGTCACGATCTCCGGGCTGCCGATGAACGCCATCGTCTCGGCGCTGCCGTCGTTCCTGCGGGCGAAGTTGCGGTTGTAGCTCGTGAGGATGGAGTTCCTCGTGCCGGGCTTGACGTCGCTCCGCTTCCACTGGCCGATGCACGGCCCGCACGCGTTCGCGAGCACGGTCGCGCCCGCCTCCTCGAGCACCTTCATCTGGCCGTCGCGCTGGATCGTCTTGTGGATACGCTCGCTGCCGGGCGTGACGAGGAGCGGCGTCTTGACCTTGAGCCCCGCCTTCGCCGCCTGGCGCGCGACGTGCGCGGCGCGGCCCATGTCCTCGTAGGAGGAGTTCGTGCAGGAGCCGATGAGCGCGACCGTGAACTCGTCCGGGTAGCCCTGCTCCTTCACGTCGGCGGCCATCCGCGAGAGCGGGTGCGCGAGATCCGGCGTATGCGGGCCGACGAGATGCGGCTCGAGCTTGCCGAGGTCGATCTCGATCACGCGGTCGAAGAACCGCTTCGGGTCCTTCTCGACCTCGCCGTCGCAGCGGAGCTCCTTGCCGAACTCGCGCACGAGCTTCGCGAGCTCGCCGCGGCCCGTCGATTCAAGGTAGCGCGCCATCCCCTCGTCGTAGGGGAAGAGCGACGTCGTGGCGCCGATCTCCGCGCCCATGTTGGTGATCGTGCCCTTGCCGGTCGCGGAGAGCGCTTCCGTGCCGGGGCCGAAGTACTCGACGATCGCGCCCGTGCCGCCCTTCACGGTCAGGATCTCCGCGACCTTCAGGATCACGTCCTTCGCGGAGGTCCACCCGGAGGGCTTGCCGGTCAGGCGGACGCCGATGAGCTTCGGGAACTGCACCCCCCAGGGCGCCCCCCCCATCACCTCGGCCGCGTCCGCGCCGCCGACGCCGATCGCGATCATGCCGAGGCCGCCCGCGTTGGGCGTGTGGCTGTCGGTCCCGATCATCATCCCGCCCGGGAAGGCGTAGTTCTCGAGCACGACCTGGTGGATGATCCCGGCGCCCGGCTTCCAGAAGCCGATCCCGTACTTCCTCGCGCAGTCGGCGAGGAAGCGGTAGACCTCGCCGTGCTCGGTCTCGGCGCGCTCGAGGTCCTTCGCGGCGCCGGTCTCCGCGCGGATGAGGTGGTCGCAGTGGATCGTCGAGGGGACCGCGACGCGCGCGCGGCCCGTCTGCATGAACTGGAGCAGCGCCATCTGCGCCGTCGCGTCCTGCATCGCCACGCGGTCCACGCGGAAGAGCGTCCAGCTCTTCCCGCGCTCGAGCGCCGGCTCAGGATCGGCGAGGTGGAGGAAGAGGATCTTCTCGGCGTAGGTCAGCGGCCGGCCGAGGCGCTTCCGGAAGCGCTCGTTCGTCGGCGCGAGCCGCTCGTACAGCTTCTTGATGTCGGCAACGGGGATTTCGACCATGACGGCCGTATCGTAGCGCCGGCGAGGCCATGATCGAAATCGATTCTTCTCATGGCTCGCATGATAAACTTGCATGATACCCCCCTTTCGCCCGCAGGAATCGGGGGGGTCCGGGGGGACCCATGAGCCTCGACCGCCTGGAGACGCTTTCCGAGGTCGCCGCGCGCGGCTCCATCACGGAGGCCGCGAAGGCATTGGGCCTCACCCAGCCCGCCGCGACGAGGCGCCTGCAGCTCCTCGAGGAGGAGATCGGGGCGCCGCTGCTCGCCCGCGGCCGCAAGGGCGTGCGCCTGACCGAGACCGGCAAGCTCGTCCTCGCGGAGGGCGAGGCGCTCCTCGAGCGGTACCACCGGCTCCTCTCGGACGTGCGGAAGCTCCAGCGACTCGAGGCGGGCACCGTGCGCGTGGGCGGCGGCGCCACGGCGGTCACCGCCCTCCTTCCCGGCGCGATCCGGAGGTTCCGGCTGGAGCACAAGGAGATCGTCTTCGAGGTCCGGGAGGCCGGGAGCCGCGACATCGCGGCGGCCGTCGCGCGCGAGGAGCTCGAGCTGGGTCTCGTCACGCTCCCGGTCCACTCGGACGGGCTCGACCTCCGTCCCCTGCTGCGCGACCGGATCGTCCTCGTGGCGCCGAAGGACCACCTCTTCGCCGGGAAGCGGGTCGCGCCGGCCGCCCTCAACGGTTCGCCGCTCATCGGCTTCGAGGCCGGAAGCGCGATCCGGCGGCTCATCGACGACGCGCTGCTCCGGCGCGGCATCGCGATGCAGATCGTGATGGAGCTGCGCTCGATCCAGTCGATCCTCAGGATGGTCGAGCTGGGACTCGGCCTCGCGTTCGTGAGCAGCCTCGGCATCGGGGCCGAGGCGGTGCGGATCGATGTTCCGGGCCTCAGAATCGAACGCACGCTCGCGGTCGCGACCAAACGGGGCCGTCCGCTCTCCGCGGCTGCCGCGGCCTTCCTGAAGCAGCTCCGAGCGTGATCCGCTCGCGGAGGATCGGCCGTTGCAGTCGGCGAAGGGCGGACGATCGATGGATGCCGTAACATGATGCAGCTGCCCGCGACCGGGCGGCAAGTCGATGCCATGTCGAGTGGAGCGATGTCGTTCGAGGCTGAGACCGCACGCGATCTCGCACGCGAGGCGATCGCCCTCGCGATGCGGCTGCAGGGGCGCGTCAAGGTCCGCGACAAGGGAGGAGGCAACGGTCCCGTCACCGAGGCGGACCTCGCCGTCGAGAAGCTCCTCCTCGAGGGGCTCTCCGCCGCGTTCCCCGGGGATCCCGTGCTGTCCGAGGAGACCCGCACGAAGATCCACCTCCCGGTCCCGCGCACGTGGTGCGTCGACCCGATCGACGGCACGCGGGAGTACGTCGATGGGCGCGAGGAGTACGCCGTCCACGTGGGCCTCCTCGAGGAGGGCGTGCCGGTCGCGGGCGCGGTCGCGCTTCCCGGGCGCCTGATCTGGGGGGGGCGCGGGGGGACCTTCGTCGAGGAGGAGGGCGGGGCGCGCCGTGTCGCGCTGGAGCCGCTCTCGGACCTCGCGCGGGCGACGGTCGTCCACACGCGGCGCCACATGACGCCTGCGCTCCGGCACATGCTCGACCGCCTCGGCGCGGCGCGGTGTGTTCCGATGGGCGGGATCGGCTACAAGGTCTCCCGGATCCTGCTCGGCGAGGCGCATGCGATGCTCCACGACCGGGGCACGACCTGGTGGGACAGCGTCGCGCCCGCGGCGCTCCTGCTCGGCGCCGGCGGGACCGTGACCGACGCGCGCGGCCGGCCGCTCGACTACGCGACGGACACGCGGCACCGCGACGGGCTTCTCTTCGCCGTGCCCGGGCTCCTCTCCCCCATCCGCGCGCGGCTCGGCCCCGCGTAGACGGAGACGACCCCCGCCTCCACGGCGGGGGTCATGCCGACCCGAGGGCTTCCGGGCTTCTCACTTCTGCAGCTTCGCGCGACGGCGGCGCCAGGCGCCGGCCGCGGCGAGCGCGCCGGAGAGAAGGACGATCGTCCCCGGCTCCGGATTGGGCGTGTAGGTGAAGGAGCCCGAGTGGTACCGGTTGGACGGACCCGTGTCGAGCGTGCCCGGGAACGCGAGGCCGGCGCCGAACCGGCCGACGCCGGTGCTCGACACGTAGTCGTCGATCCCCCCATGGAAGATCGGGGTGGGCTCGCCGAGGGACGGCGGCGTCGGGCCGCTGTTGCCGTTCGAGTCGAGGTTCCCCGCGGGGTAGTAGACGACGACGCTGAACAGGGTCCCGTCCGCGAGCACGATCGGGGTGTCGAGGTCGAAGTAGCGGTAGCCATCGACCAGGACGCCGTCGCCCGCCATCGTGGTGATCCGGGCGAGCGGGGCCGCGGGATTCGAGATGTCGTAGAGAGAGATCGTGTGCGGCGACGACAGCCCGTTCCCGTTGTCATCCCACACGCCGAGCCGCGTGATCTCGATGCCGTACGGGGTGGTCACCTCGAAGTCGAGGCCCAGCGAGAAGTCCCTGAGCGTCTGCCGGCCCTTGCCGTTGCCCATGACGCCGGTCGTGATCGTGGACGTGAACGCATCGATCGGTTCCGCGGCCGCGGATGTCGCGAACGCCGCGAGCACGGCGATCATCGCGACCATGCTCTTTCGCATCATTTCTCAGCCCTCCTTGTGGGTCTGAACGTTGTTCCCCACAAATGGGAGGCCAACGGCTACCCCGGGGCCCGGCCCGCCACAACCCGTTTCCGCGCAACAGGTTGCGACGACATCCCGCAAGGAGGGAGCGCATGATGTCGATGATCCTCGACACCTCCCCGATCGCTGCCGTCCCGCCGCCTCGACGTCCCGCCGCCTCGACGCCTCGCGGAACGCCGGAAGCGCGCCGCTTGCGCCCCCGCGTCCCGGCCGGGGATCAGAAATCGTAGACGAGGTGCCAGAAGAACCCCGGCACGATCGCGGTGCCCTCGCCGCCGAGGATCGCGACGCTGAGCTCGGGCCCCATCGTCCAGTGCTCGGAGAGCTCGGTCTCGAACCCGAAGCCCACGTACGCTCCGTAGTAGTCGCCCGGCCGGTCGACGATGCCGGGCTCCCCGGTCGCGCGGTAGTACTCGAATCCGTAGCGGAGCGTCCAGTGCCGCTTCGCCCCCGGGCTCGTCGAGTGCTTGAACCCGGCGCGCACCGCCATCATCTCGCCGTGGTCGGCCTCGCCGTCGTCGGCGAGATCCTTGTCGTCGAGGAACTGCCAGATGAACTGCGCCTCGCCGCTCCAGTCGAACGTGTCCTGGCGCGCGAGGACCTTGCCCCCCTCGACGGCGAGCCCGACCCCCGGGATCGCGGAGAAGCTCCCGCCCGCGTACCAGTCGCGCGGGTAGCCGGCGACGCGGGACTGGCACGCGGCCAAGAGGAGCATGAAGAGGAGCGCGAGACAACGGAGGCAACGCATCAGCGCCGGATGCGAGCCTGGGCGGGGATTCCCGCTCAGGCTCTACGCGCACAGCGTAGCTTCAGCACCCGACAGGCGAAGCGGGGCAGCGCGACCATCCGGGGCGCCCGGAAGGGCTGGCGAAGGAGCCGGTAGAGCCACTCCATCCGGAGCCCGAGGACCCACCGCGGCGGCCGCGGCACGGCCCCGGAGTACGCGTCGAGGCTCCCCCCCACCGTCAGGACGAGCGGCACGCCGCCCGCCGCCGCGACCTCGCGCACGAACGCCTCCTGGCGGTGCGCGCCCATCGCGACGATCAGGAGGTGCGGCCGCGCGGCGACCACGCGGGCGACGACCGCCGCCCGCTCCGCATCGGGGAAGTAGCCGTGCATCGCGCCCGCGACCTCGAGCCGCGGGTTCTCGCGCGCGAGCCGCTCCTCCACCGCGGCGAGGATCTCCGGCCGCGCGCCGACGAGGAAGACGCGCCACCGCTCGCGACCCGCGAGCTTCAGGAGCTCGTCCATCAGCTCGCAGCCGGGGAGCACCGGCACCCGCGCGCCGTGGAGCTTCCGGAGCGCCCATGTGATCCCGACGCCGTCGGGATAGACGACGCTCGCCTCCTCGATCGCGGCCCTGAGCTCCGGCTCCCGGAGCGCGCGCATCACCTTGATCGGGTTGAGCGCGACGAGGTGGTGGCACCTCCCCTCCCGCGCCATGGCGGGGGCGGCGGCGAGGATCTCCTCGCGCCGCACGAGATCGACCGGCAGGCCGAGCACCTCCGCCCGCGGGAAGCGACGCGCAGGGGGTCCGGGGGCAGCGATCTCCGCCCCCGCACCCCCCCCGGTTCCATGCGCCGCGGCGACCGCCATCAGGGTGCCGTCACGACGAAGGGGCCGAGCGCGAGCACGTCGAGACCGCTCCTCAGGAAGGAGCGGATCGCCGTGTCCGGGTCGCACACGATCGGCTCCTCGTGCATGTTGAACGACGTGTTCACGAGGATGGGCGAGCCCGTCCGCCGGCCGTACTCCTCGAGGATGTCGTGGAGGCGCGGGTTCGCGTCGCGGAAGACGACCTGCGGGCGCGCGGTGCGGTCCACGTGCACGATCGCGGGCGCCTCGGCGACGCAGCGCTCCGTGACGTCGTAGGTCACGGTCATGAAGCGCGCGGCGCGCGCCCGCGCGGGGTCGAAGCGCGCGAAGAAGGAGGGCGCGGCATCCTCGGTCGTCACCGGCGCGAAGGGCATGAACTCGCTGCGATCGAGGCGCGCGTTGAGCCAGTCGTTGACCGACGCGTCGCGCGCGTCGCAGAGGATCGAGCGGTTGCCGAGCGAGCGCGGGCCGTACTCCATCGCGCCGTCGAAGCGCGCGACGACCTTCCGCTCGGCGAGGAGCCGGGCGGTCTCGACCTCGACCGACCGCGGGCGGCGCACGCAGAGGTCCGGGTAGCG
>WYBS01000084.1 GCA_011525755.1 Planctomycetaceae bacterium | reverse complement strand
CTGTCTGGAAAGTCGGCCGTAAGGACCGAGGCTGAGCGAGCCGCCGCCAGACGAGGAAGGCCGACGAGCCGTATTGACGGAGAAATACGGTGAGGAGGCCTGACGAAGTATGGCGGCGGCGCAGCCGACCGAATCCAGGACGACTTTTCGGACTAGCCCGGGGCTAGCCCAGGGCTAGGGCCGGGCGAGGATCAGCGTCACGTTGTGGCCGCCGAAGCCGAACGTGTTGTTCATCGCCACGCGGACGGGGCGCTCCTTCGCGACCTTAGGCACGAAGTCGAGGTCGAACCCCTCGTCGGGGCTCTCGAGGTTGATCGTCGGCGGCACGACGGCCTTCCGCAGCGCGTTGATGCAGGCGACCGTCTCGACCGCGCCCGACGCGCCGAGGTGGTGGCCGTGCATCGACTTCGTGGAGGACATCGAGAGCTTCCGGGCGTGGGCGCCGAAGAGCGCCTTCACGGCCGCGACCTCGGCGGGGTCGCCCAGCGGCGTCGACGTGCCGTGCGCGTTGATGTAGTCGACCGTGTCCGCGTCGAGCCGCGCGTCCTCGAGCGCGCGGCGCATGGAGAGGACCGCGCCTTTCCCCTCCGGGTCCGGCGCGGTGATGTGGCTCGCGTCGCTCGACACGCCCGCGCCCGCGAGGACCGCGAGGATCTCCGCGCCGCGCCCGCGCGCGTGCTCCTCGCTCTCGAGCAGAAAGACAGCGGCGCCCTCGGCCATCACGAACCCGTCCCGCTCCCGGTCGAAGGGGCGCGACGCGCGCTCGGGCTCCGCGTTGCGCGTCGAGAGCGCCTTCATCCGGGAGAACACCGAGACGCACACGGGCGTCACCGTCGCCTCCGCGCCGCCGGCGACCATCACGTCGGCGTCGCCGCGGCGGATCTCGTGCATCGCGGCCGCGAGCGCGTGGCCCGACGAGGAGCAGGCGCTCGCGGTGGCGACCGAGAGGCCCTTGAGACCGTACCGGATCGAGATGAGCCCGGCGCAGCAGTTGATCATGAGCCGCGGCACCGTGAACGGCGAGAGCTTGTTCGGCCCCTCGCGGCCGAGGAGCTCGACACCGCGCTCGATCGTGTCGATCCCCCCGACCCCCGACCCGATCACGACGCCGCAGCGCTCCGGGTCCTCGCGCGCGAAGTCGATCCCCGAGTGCCCCACCGCCTCGATCGCCGCGTGCACGCCGAGCTGCGTGTACCGGTCCATCCGGTTCGCCTCGCGGCCGAGGAGCGCGAAGGGGTCCCACCCGCGCACCTGCCCCGCGATCGTCACGGGCCACTGCCCTTTCCAGCGGTCGAACTCCTCGCCGACGATGGATCGGATCCCGCTCCGGCCGTTGACCATCGCGTCCCAGACGGCAGCGGCGTCGCGACCCTGGCAGGTGATCGCGCCCATGCCGGTGATGACCACGCGCGGGACGGACATGGGACCCACTGTGGCACACGGAACCCGGGTTGACCAGCTTGGGGCCGGTCAGCGCCTCGAAATCAGGAGATAGAGAAGCGCCGCCGCGCCCGCGGTGAAGGGGATGGAGACGGACGAGGAGAGGAGCGGGGCGCCCGCCGCGGCGGCCACGCTGGCGCAGCCGTTCCACGCGAGCGCCCACGGGACGCTCTCCGGGCGGAGACGGGATAGGGCCTCGGGGAAGGGGACGCCCATCGGGAACGCGACGGCGGCGCAGAGGATCGCCGCGAGGATCGTGCTCGAGGGCATGATCCAGTAGCCCGGCAGCGCGAGCACCGCGACCGCGAGCGCGGCGTGCCGGAGCCTCGCCGAGCAGAGGCTGCCGAGCCCGGAGCCGACGAGGAACCCGCCGAAGACCGCGGCCGCCGCCGCCGCGGGCCCCTCGAGGCGCACCATCGCGCGGGCGAGGTACGCCATCTCGAGGAGCATGAAGCCGCAGCCGAGTGCCACGAACCGGAGCGCGGGCGCGCGCGCGGCGCGGCTGAGCGCGACCGGCGCCGCCATGAGCAGCGCGCCGAGGAGGAGCGCCTCGAGGAGCGCGACGATCATCGCGACGTACGCCCACTCGACGAACGTCGTCGCGCCCTCCGCGAAGAGATCGGTGATCCGCGACCAGCGGAAGAACTTGAAGAAGTAGGGCCGCGCGTCGGTCGCGGGGCGGATGTCGTACGGGTAGTCCCCGCCGGGGGCGGCAAGCGGCGTGCGCGTGATGTGGAAGGGCTCCGGGAAACCCCAGTCCGCCGGTCGCACCGGGTCGAAGCCGTTCTCCTCGCAGAACGCGATCACGCGCGCCTTCTCCTCCGCGGTCGGCGCTCGATGCAGGAGGACGACGCAGAGGCGGTCGGCGGTGCGGGCCGCGACGACGTGCGAGGTCACGAGGTCGGCAGTCGCGAGGAGCTTCAGCCCCGCGCGCGGCGGCGTCGTCAAGGCGCAGCTCAAGGCGAATCCCTCGCGCGCCACCGCCAGGCCCGCCGTGAGCCCTTCGACGGTGAGGACCGGCGTCTCCGCGGCCGCGTGGAGCGAGGGGACGTGGTGGACGACGAGGTCGTACGGCGCCTCCGCACGATCGAGGAAGGCCCTCGGCTCCTCGGCCTTGCCGGGGACGCCCGCGAGGTCGAGGAGGTTCCGGTCCGGGTCCACGACGAGCATCGCCCGCAGGAGGTCCGGGCCGAGGCCGAGGAGGAGCACCCTCTCCGGCACGCGACCGAGCAGCCGGTACGGCAGGTCCCCGAGCGTGTGCGGCAGGTGCCCGGCCCCGCCGATCGCGCCCGCGAGGTGCCCGTCCACGAAGAGCGCCGTTTGCCCCTCCGGGAAGACCGGCGATGTGAGCGAGAGCCCCGGCGCGTAGTGGAGCGCGGGCACGACCGCCCGGTCCACGCGCCCGAGCGATCCGTGCCGCGTCACGATCTCGCGCTTGTCCGGGAGCGACGCGAAGTCCTTGAAGGGCGACATCGGGAGGTCGGGCCACGGCACGACGGGCAGGGCGGCCGCCGCGGCGACCGACACGAGCCGGAGCGTCCGGGGCCCCGCCGCGAGCGCCGTAAGGGCGGCGAGCGCCGCCGCGTACCGCAACACCCCCGCCGGCGGCCCCAGCGCCAGCAGGAGCGGCGCCGCGAGCGAGCCCGCGCCGGAGCCGAAGAGGTTCGCCGCGTACGTCGGGCCCGGCCGCTCCGCGGCGAGCGCGAGCGCCACGTTGATCCCGAGCCCCGCGACGAGGAACGGCACGAGGAAGATCGCCTCGAGCGCGAGGAGCCTGAGCCACTGCGCGGGCTCCCAGCCGACCTCGAGGATGTTGAAGTCGACGGCCCCCGCCGCGAGGAGGCTCGGCGCGACGAGCAGCGCGTAGAGGACGGCGCAAAGCGGCACGGTCGCGGGCGCCTTCAGCCGGGGCGCGAGCGCGAGGACGGTCCCCGCGACGCCGAACCCGAGCAGCGCGACCGCGACGACGAGCGCCGCCGCGTGGTGCCAGTAGGCGATCGAGAGGATGCGGAGGAGGCAGATCTCGTGGAGGAGGACCGCCGCCGAGAGCCCGAAGACGGTCGCCTTCACTTGCCGGCGCCTTCCCCGCCCTCCTTCGCCCCCTCCCCTCCTCCCCCCGCGCCCCCCTTCTTCTCCTCCCCGAGCGAGCCGGTCAAGGGGACGAAGCGCACGTCGTAGAGGCTCCGGCTGCGCACCTTCCCCTTCTCGTCCTTCGCGACGAGCCGCAGGTCCTGCGTGCCGAGCGGCGGCCCGACGGGCAAAATCAGCCGCCCGCCCTGCTTCAGCTGCTCCACGAGCGGCGGCGGCACGTGCGGCGCGGCGGCGGTCACCATGATCGCGTCGAAGGGCGCCTCCTCCTTCCAGCCGTAGTAGCCGTCGGCGTGGCGCACCTGCACCGTCCGGTACCCGAGCTCGCGGAGCCTGTCCCGCGCGGCGATCGCGAGCGGCTCCTTGATCTCGATCGTGAAGACGTGCGGCGTGATCTGCGCGAGCACCGCCGCCTGGTAGCCCGAGCCGGTGCCGATCTCGAGCACCTTCATCCCCTCCTTGAGGCGGAGCTCCTCGGTCATCGACGCGACGATGAAAGGCTGCGAGATCGTCTGGTCGTGGCCGATCGGGAGCGGCCGGTCCTCGTAGGCGTGGCCGCGCAGCGCGACGGGGACGAAGCTGTGGCGCGGGACCGTGCGCATCGCGCGCAGGACGCTCTCGTCGGAGATCCCGCGCGGGACGAGCTGCTTCGTGACCATCCACTCGCGGTTCTTCCCGAAGAGATCGCCCTTGTGCTGCGGCGGCCAGCCGGGCGGCCGCTCCGGCGCTTGGGAAGGGGGGGGCTCCGGGGGCTTGGCGGGTTCCTGGCCGCATGCGAGCGCGGCCAGGAGGAGAAAAGCGGCGCGCCACCGCATCCGTCCATTCTAGGCTCCGCCCGAGAAAGGCGGGGGGGCCGGGGGGACACGGTGGCGCGCGCAGGGAGGTGCTACTTGACCTCTTCGATCTCCGCGTCCTTGCCCGTCTCCTTCGAGGGCTCGAGCGGAGGCGGCTGGTACGCGGGCTTGTCGATGACGACGACGCCGGGCATCTCCTTGCCCTTGAAGGTCTTCACGACCTTGCCGGTGCTCTCGTCGATGACGTACGTGGTGTCCGTCTTAAGGGAGTAGTAGTGCACCTGGCGGGAGGTGGCGTTGGGCGCCGCGACGTAGCGCGCGTCGTCCTCGGCGACGTGGAGGGTCGGCTGCGCGTCCGGCGCCTCCTTCTTCACCTGCTCGATGTCGTTCGTCTGCCTGCTCTTGCACGCCGGCACGACGAGCATGGCGGCGGCAAGCACGAATGCGATTCTCATCTTCTTCCTCACTTGATCCGGCCTTCGCTGATCTTTCCGGGCGGGGATTGTAACCCGCCGACCGGGGGCCTTTGAACCCCCCACGCGGAGGCGGTGTCTCGGGACGGGACTGCGGGGCTGCGAGGCCCCCGGAGCCCCCTCGGATCCGGCCCGCCTTCGCTCGCTTCGTCGCTCGCTTCGCGAGCTTCGGCCCGCCTTCGCGGCTACGCCGCGTCGGCGTGGCTGCGCCGTTCAGGCCGGAACGACCTTCACGGCGCAGAACTTGAACTCGGGGATCTTGCCGAAGGGGTCGAGCTTGTCCGTCGTGAGGACGTTCGCCGCCGCCTCGCGGAAGTGGAAGGGGATGAAGACCGACCCGGGCTGGGTGTGGGTTCCCTTCCGGACCTTGAGCGAGATCGTGCCGCGGCGCGAGCTGACCGTGACCATGCGGCCGGTATCGACGCCGAGCCGCGCGCAGTCGTCCGGGTGGACCTCGACGAAAGCCTCGGGCTCGCGCGCGTCGAGCGTCATCGAGCGGCGCGTCATGACGCCCGTGTGCCAGTGCTCGAGGACGCGGCCCGTGACGAGGATGAACGGGTACTCCTTGTCCGGCAGCTCGTCGGCGCCCGTGTGGTCGGCGGGGACGAACTTGGCGCGGCCGTCGGCCGTCGGGAAGCCGTCCCCGAACATGACGACCGTGCCGTCGGACTTCTCGGGCTCCGGGCACGGGTAGAGCTTCCCGGTCGGGCCGAGGTTCCCGTGCGTGAGGCCCCTGTAGGCCTCCGTGAGCGGGACCATCTCGTCGAACACATCCGCGGCAGAGCGGTAGCGCATCGGGTAGCCCATGCGCGTAGCGATGTCGCAGATGATCTGCCAGTCGAGCCGCGCCTCGCCGGGCGGCTTCAGCGCCGGGCGCATCACCTGCACGCGGCGGTCGGTGTTCGTGACCGTGCCGTCCTTCTCGAGCGCGGAGGTCGCGGGCAGCACGACGTCCGCGAACTCCGCCGTCTCGGTGAGGAAGATGTCCTGGACGACGAGGAACTCGAGATTGCTGAGCGCCTTCCGCACCTTGTTCGTGTTGGGGTCGCTGAGGAAGGGGTTCTCGCCGAGCATGTACATGCCCTTGATCCGCCCCTCGAGCGCGCCCTTCACGATCTCGACGACCGTGAGGCCCGGCTTCGGGTCGAGCTTTCTCCCCCACGCCCCCTCGAATTTGGCGCGAGCCTCCGCGTTGTCCACGCGCTGGTAGTCCGGGAACACCATCGGGATGAGCCCCGCGTCGGAGGCGCCCTGCACGTTGTTCTGGCCGCGCAGCGGGTGGAGCCCCGCGCCCTCCTTCCCGATGTTCCCGGTCATGAGCGCGAGCGAGATGATGCAGCGGCAGTTGTCGGTGCCATGCACGTGCTGGCTCATGCCCATGCCCCAGTAGGTGACGGCGGCCTTCGCCTTGCCGTAGGCGATCGCCACCTCGCGAATCACATCCGCGGGCACGCCGCAGATCGCGGCCGCGCGCTCGGGGGTGTACTCCTTGACCTTCGCTTTCACCGCCTCGAAGCCCGTCGTGTGCTTCTTGACGTACTCCTCGTCGACGAGGCCCTCCTCGACGATGACGTGCATCATGCCGTTGTAGAAGGCGACGTCGGTGCCGGAGCGGATCTGGCAGAAGCGCCACGCGTGGCGGCTGATGCCGCTCGCGCGCGGATCGACGACGATGAGCCTCGTGCCGCTTCTCGCCGCCTGCTTGAAGAAGGTCGCGGCGACCGGGTGGTTCGAGGTCGCGTTCGTGCCCGTGAGCAGCGCGACGTCCGCGTTCACGATGTCGCCGTAGGTCGTCGTGACCGCGCCCGAGCCGATCATCTCGAGGAGCGCAGCGACCGACGAGGCGTGGCAGAGGCGCGTGCAGTGGTCGACGTTGTTGGTGCCGAAGGCCGTGCGCACGAGCTTCTGGAAGAGGTAGGCCTCCTCGTTCGTGCACTTCGCGGAGCCGAAGCCCGCGAGCGCGCCCGGGCCGTCGCGGTCGCGGATCTCGCTGAGCCTTTTCGCGACGAGGTCGAGCGCCTCGTCCCACGTCGCCTCGCGGAAGGCCGGCATGACCTCCGCGTAGTCCACGACACCGCCGGGCTTCCTCCTGTGGCCGTGCGACGTCTCGACCTCGGAGGACAGGGGGCCGCGGGGGTACTTGATGCGGATGAGCGGCTTCGTGAGCCGGTGCGGGTGGAGCGCGTAGTCGAAGCCGTAGCGGCCCTTCACGCAGAGGCGCTCCTGGTTGCCGGGGCTCTCGCGACCGTCGACCCAGAGCACGCGGTTCTTCGCCTCGTCCACGTGGTAGGTGACCGCGCAGCCGACGCCGCAGTAGGGGCAGACCGAGTCGACGGCCTTCGTGGCGGCCTTGAGGTCGCCCGCGACCGGCTTGTTCACCAGCGCGCCGGTCGGGCAGGCCGCGACGCACTCGCCGCACGTGACGCAGGTCGACTTCCCCATCGGGTTATCGAGGTCGAAGGAGATCCGGGCTGCGTAGCCCTTGCCGGTGCGGCCGATGACCTCGTTGACCTGCACCTCGTCGCAAGCGCGGATGCAGCGGTCGCAGAGGATGCAGGCCTGGTGGTGGACGGCGATCGCGGGCGAGGAGAGGTCGTCGGGTCTCGAGTTGCCGCGCGGCAGGCGGACCTCGACGCCGTACCTCTCCGCGAGCGCCCATAGCTTGTCGCCGCCGGTGGTGGCGTCCTTCGGCGAGATCTCGGGCTGCTCGGACATGAGCAGCTCGGTGAGCATCCTCCGGCACCGCTCGACCTTCTCGGAGGCGGTCCTTACGACCATGCCCTCCTCGACCTTCCGGACGCAGGCGGCGGCCATGACGCGGGCGCCCTCGACCTCGACGGCGCACATGCGGCAGACGCCGACGGGCTCGAACCGCGGGTCGTGGCAGAGGACCGGGACGTCGATCCCCGCCTCCTTCGCCGCCTCCCAGATGGTCGAGCCGGGCTTCGCGCCGACGCGCTTCCCGTCGATGGTGAGGTTCACGGTCGCGAGCTTCTGCACGGCATGTCGATGATATCGCGCGCGGGAAGGCCGGGCCAGCGAGGCGCGTGGGACAATCGGCGGGACGGCATCGTTCCGGCCGAACGCGGGTCCGACGCGGCGCGAGCGGGCCCCATGCACGGGCAGGCGAACATGATGACCTGGGGAGCCGAGGGAGCGTGATGCGCGCTACCTGAGATCGGCGGAAGCCGGCACGCCATCCGGGCTCCAGCCGCGCGCGCGGTAGTAGTCCGCGATCATCCCGTCGAGCCTCTCGCGCGACAGCTTGCCCGTGAGCAGCCGCTCCGGCAGCGTGTCCTCCTCGCGCCGCCAGCCGCACGCCACGTTGAACTGCTTTCGCAGGTCGCAGATCGCGGCACCCGCCTCGAGCAGATCCACATCGAGGCCCGTCACGAGCCGCAGCAGCTCCGCCCCCTCGCGCGCGAAGTCCCGGAACACGCCGCGGAGGAACTTGCAGAGGATCAGCGAGTCCATCGCCGCCGCTCGGTTCTCGTGCTCGACCACCTGCGCCACGTCGAGCGGCTCCGTCGAGAAGTCGAGCTCGTAGGCGCTCGATCGGTTGTGGTCCGCGCCGCGCGTGCCGACCGCGAAGCCCAATGCCATCGCGGGCAGCGCGCGCGGGTCGTAGCCCGGGATCTCGAGCCCCTTCACGTGCATCGCGAGCTCCGGCCGCCCGAGCACCTCCGCCACGCGCCGCGAGCCCTCCGCGAGGAGGTCGCCGTCGCCCTCGCGCCGCGCGATCCTCTCGATCATGTCGAGCACCACGGCCGCGTCGCCGAACTTCATCCGCCCCGCCTCCATCCAGCACGCGAGCGTGCCGCCGAGCGAGATCGTGTCGATGCCCGAGAGGTCGCAGCGCCGCGCCGCCTCCATCATCGCGCCGCGGTCGGAGATCCCGAGCAGCGGCCCGAGCGCGAACACGCTCTCGTACTCGAGCCGCACGGGCTCGCCGCCCGGGGCCTTGAAGATGTGCTCGCAGCCGATCGTGCACGCGGCGCACGACTCGCGCCCGTAGGAGTTCATCGCGTGGAGCGCCTCGGCGGAGACCTCGGGCGCTCCCTCGAACGACGAGTCGCGGAAGTTCCTCGCCGGGAGCGCGTTCAGCCGGTTGAACGCGAGCACGTTCGCGATCGTACCGAGCTCCCTGTACTTCGCCGTCGCGGGCCCGAACGAGAGCCCCGAGAGCCGCCGCGCCTCCGAGACGACGCCCTTGGGATCCGCGACCTCGACGTGCTTCGTCCCGCGCACGGAGAACGCCTTCAGGTTCTTCGCGCCCATCACTGCGCCGAGTCCGCCGCGCCCCGCGTGCCGGCCGTCGTTACTGATCATCGCGTAGCGCACGCGCGTTTCGCCCGCGGGCCCGATCGCCGCGGTGCGGTGCCCGTCGAGGCCGCAGTCGCTCGCGGGCCGCCCCCGGAGCCCCCCCTCTTCGCGGACCGAGACGCGCCCGTCGTCGACGACGAGCCGCGAGAGCCCCCGCGCGCGCCCGACGATCGCGTAGGCGTCATACCCCGCGCGCTTCGCCGCGATCGCGAAGTGCGACGACGAGATCGCATCGCAGAGGTATCCGGTCAAGGGCGACCGTGCGACGACCGCGAACTTCGCGGAGGTCGTGAGCGGCGTGCCGACGAGCGGGCTCAGGCAGAGGATGAGGGGGGCGTGGGGGGAGAAGGGATCGTGCTCCGCGCCGCCCTCGTTCGCGCAGATCCACGTGCCGAGGCCGACGCCGCCGATGTAGCGCGCGAGCACGTCGCGGGGGATCGCGACGCGCTCGGACTCGCCCGTCGAGAGGTCGATCTTCAGGTAGGCGCCGTGGTAGCCGGGGACCACGCTATCCCCCCGCCTGCGCGCCGAGGATCAGGAGCGTGTCCCCGCGTGCGAGCATGAGATTCGGATCCTTGACGAACCGCTCGCCATTGAGGCTCGCAAGATAGCCGTCGGTGAGACGCCCGTCCGCGACGATCTCGGGCACGACGCCCGGGCAGGCGCGCGCGAGCGCGCGGATGGCGTCGCCGAGGCTTCCCGCCTCGACCTCGACGCTATCGCGCCCGGCGCGGGCGCGCGCGATCCCGAAAAGCTCGATCCGCACGCGCCCAGTGTAGCCACCGATCGCTACCCCTCGGCGAGGGACTCGAGGAACGCCTCCGCCTCGGGGTCGGGGCCGGGATCGCCGCGCTCGAGGACGCACACGTTGATCGTCAGCATGCGTCGCTTGCACCTGAAGTAGTAGCTGCGCACGCGCACAGGTGCGCCGTCCTCGCCGATCCCGCTCACCTCGGCGACGTAGCCGTTGGCGATGTGGCGGTTCAGCCGTCCCTTGGCGACCCGATGGGGCTCCGTGACCTTCGCGATCGCGGGGTGCTGGACGTCGAAGGTCGCGATGCCCTTCACGTTGTCGCCGCCGACCGCCTGCGCGCCGAAGGTGTACTCGGTGTCCCAGCGGTAGCTGCAGAAGTCGATCTCGCGCCGGAGCTCACCCGTCGGCGCGTACTGCAGGAGCGACCCGAGCGAACGCTCCTTCCCGATCCCGCGCCGCCAGTCGAGGGAGCGGGGGTGCGCATACTCGAGCTCGCCCCCCGGCGTCGACGACCGCACGAGCAGGTACTCCGCCTTGACGGGCAGCCCGTCGAGCCCGCGCGCGAGAGTCACGATGCCGTTGTAGGCCGTCACGAGGCGAGGGTCGGCGCCGTCCCCGGCGACGTGCGGCGCAAGCCTGTCGAGCGCCTCCTGCACGATGGCCGCGATGTCCCTCGCGGGCCGACTCGCCGCGACGGCCGCGCGCACCGCATCGACGTCCAGCGCCGCCCTCGCGCCTGCCTCGGCGGGGCTTCCCTTGTGCTTCGCCTCGAGCGCCGCCTGGATCTTGGTGACGCGGGCAATCGCGTGCTCCCGCAGATCCGGCGCGGCCGCGGCCATCTCGAGGAGCGCGACCGCGGCGCGGGCGAGCGGCTGCCCGCCTCCGTCGGCCGCGTCGTAGGCCTCTCGAAAGCGACCGCCGCCAGGTCGAACTCCTCCGCAGCGCCGGGCTTCCGCAGGGCGGACTTGAGGCGCGCGAGATAGAGATGCGTCTCGCCGCGCGCGGCGCGGGCGGCGGCATCCTTGCCGTCGCACTGCGCCACGGCATCGAGAAGGAAACTGCCCAGTCGCTCCGCGTCCCCGGGCGTCCTCGCGATGTTCCCGGCGCGGTCGGAGGCAGCGCGGCAGACCTCGTTCAGCTGCTTCGGGTCGCGCGCGAAGAGCTCCCCGGCGTGGGGAAGCCTGAGCAGCTGCTCGATTCCCTCCTTGACGAGCCCCTGCTCGATCGGCCCGCGGAAACGCTCCTTCAGCTGAGCGGCGCCCTCTTCCGCGTGCGCTGGGAGGACCGCGAGAAGCAGCACGCCGCAGAGCGCGCCGGGCCCGGTGAGGGACATCCCCCGCAATCTCCCACCGGGGACGCGCGGCGGCAAGCGGATCCCGCTCAGTCCGCGACACGCTTCAGGTCGAAGGTCTCGGTCTTGTCGCTGCCGTGGTGCGGGTCGGAGAGCGTGATCACGAGACGGTCCTTCTCCGCGCGGTGGTACTCGATGCGCGTCGGGAAGTCCTTGTCGGGGTTCTCGAAGACGGCCTTGCCCGCCTCGCCCGACGCGAGCTTGAACGTCGCCTTCTTCTGCCCGCCGGGATAGGGGGTGAACACGAGCCCCTCGGGCGTCGCCTCGAAGACCTCGAACTCGTAGAACGCGACCTTGCCGCCCTTCACGAGCTCGCTGAAGCTGAGCAGCTTGCCTCCGGCCGGCGCCGTGTAGGTGGCGGTGAACTGGCCGCCCCACATGGGGCCCGACCACTTGCCGGAGAGGAAGGAGAGGGAGTCGATCTTCGGCGCGTCCTTCTCGGCGAAGGAGACGGAGAGGAGGAGCGCGAGGAGGAGAGGGGTCCGCTTCATGGCGGACACGATACCGCCCGCCGCTTGGACGAATCCGACAGCTCAGGCGCCCGTGAAGGCATCGGACATCGGATGGCGGCGCGCGAAGTAGGCGGTCGGCGACTCGCCCGCGAACTCCCGGAAATCCCGGATGAGGTGCGCCTGGTCGTAGTAGCCGCACGCCTGCGCGAGGGCGGCCCAGTCGCCGAAGCCGCGAAGCACGCCTTGGAACCGCACGATCCGCGCGAGCGTCTTGGGCGGGAGGCCCACCTCGCGCGCGAAGGCCCGCTCGAGCCGGCGAGGGTGCATGCCGACCCCGCTCGCGATCCGGTCGATCCGCCCCGCGCCGCGCTCGATCATGGCGACCGCGGCGGCGACGGCGCCGTTCGCCGGCCGCATCCGCGCGAGGAGCGCCTCCTCCGGCCCCCGCGCCCCCTCGAGATCACGCCGCAGCGCGCGGTCGATGTCGCCGAGGTCGGCCCATCCGCCGGTCAGCTCCGACATCGGCGCGGAGAGGAACGGGAAGAGCCCGCCGGGCCGGAAGCGGATGCCGATGAGATCGACGACGCCGGTCGGCTCGATCTCCATGAACCGCGGCATCTGCCCGACGACCATCGTTCGCGGCTGGACGCGCCCGTCGTGGCGGAACGGGTCGCCGCGGTTGAGGACGATCTCGCAGGTGCCGTCGGGGAGGATCCGCTCGACGCCGCCGCCAGTCCCGCGGAGCCGCCAGATGCAGCGGACGTGGTCGCGGAGGGGGCTCCGGGGGACGAACTCCTCGTACTCCACGGCGCGCGGGATGCTATCAGGTGGAACCGCGCCGCCCCTTCACGGTCTCCGGAAGCCCTTGCGCTTGGAAAGGTCGCGCGGTCCGCGAACCCGGCCCGCGAGACGCGAGGGCGAGCGTCGCTTCGCAGGGTCGCCGCCAAGGTCGTCGCAGAGTCGGTTCAGCTTCGACGGATCCACGCCCGGTCGGAACGGGCTCCGGAAAGTGCGTACTCGGGAGGGCTTCGGCTCCGGCGATGACGCCGTGCGCCGTTTGACCAAGTCTGCGTAGCTCGATCAAGAGCCCTGTCACGAGATCCAGTCCATCCTCTCGGAGACGACGACCCAGCGGCCGAAACACCACGCGACCCAGTAGGTGTAGCCGGCGCCGCACAGCGGGCCCCCAGCGGACCCCACCCTGACCTCGACCGCGCACGGGCTGAGCCATGACCGCCGGATCGAGGTGATCCAGCAGGTCGTCGCCGTCTTGCCCGTCTCGGGATCGATCACCCATCCGTTGGAGTTCGAGCCCGCGGCGGATGACGGCTTGATCCGCCGTCCGAGTTCCGAGAGCCGCCGGAGGAGCCCGACGCTCGGGTCTCCCCCCTCGATCCTCAGGAAGGACGTGCTGCGACTCCCGACGAGTTCACGGCGCAGGACAACCTCGGCGATGGCGTCGCGGTTCGCATCGACCGAGATCGGCGGCCACCCCGCGAGCAGGCAGGCGGCCGCGCCGAGCCCGATCCAGCGCGGGCGCAGTCGCTCCCCCACCTCGCGCGCCCACACGAGGCCGCACAGCCAGACGACGGCGAAGACCACGAGTGCCAGCCACGGGGCCCACCAAACGAACTGGAGCAGCAGCATGCCGACGAAGACCGAAAGGGGGAAGCCGACGGAGGGCCACTGCCAGGCGCGCGAACTCCGGGCCGCGCGCGCTCCGTAGACGCGCCACCTGAGCCCTGCGTGGATCAGTCCGATGAAGAAGATCCCGGCCAGCGTGAATGCCAAGGCGAACGCCAGCCCGAGGCGGCCTCCCCAGCTCTCCGGAAGATCAAGAAACGAAAAAATTCGTTCGGGGTCGTCGGGCATGAGCAGGGTCAGCCACGCGAGCGCGAAGACGACAAACCCGACGCACCGCGCGACGAGCGTCGAGTCCCTCTGCACGACCGCGCGCACCACGCCGAAGAGCCAGAAGGCGACGTACACCGCCAGAATGGCAAGCGCCATCCACGACATGGGCGCCGCGGCGGCGAGGGCGACGGTCAGCACCCAGTAGCCCCATGCGTGCCAGCCGAGAACGAGGGCCCTGCGACTCACGGCCCCCGGAGCCCCCTCCCCCGCCTTCGCGGCTTGCGCCGCTACGGCGAGGCAGGCCTCCTGAACCGCTGCAGCACCGACAGCACCGGCGTCAGCGCCGCCTGGCCAAGGCCGCAGATCGAGGTCTCTAGCAGCGTCTCGTTCAGTTCCGGCAGGAGCGCGAGGTCCTCGGGCTTCCGCCCGTCGATCATGATCACGGCCTTCTCGGTGCCCACGCGGCAGGGGACGCACTTGCCGCAGCTCTCGTTCCGGAAGAACGCCGTGATGTTCCGCGCGAGCTCGAGCATGTCGCGCGTGTCGTTGACGACCACGACCGCGCCGGAGCCGAGCGCCGAGCCCGCCTCCTGCAAGGGCTTCCAGTCCATCACGACGTCGATCCTGTCCGCGGGCAGGAAGCCCGTGCTCGCGCCGCCGGGGAGGAACGCCTTCAGCTTCCCCTTCACGCCGCCGCAGAGGTCGAGAAGCTGCCGGAGCGTCGTGCCGACCTCCACCTCGTGGACGCCCGGCTTCGCGACATCACCGCTCACGCTGAAGAACTTGTACCTGTGCTCGCCGGTCCGCGCGATCCGCGGCACGAGCGCGAACGTCTCGACGTTGTTGATCAGCGTCGGCTTGCCGTGGAGGCCGTGCGTGCCCGGGTAGGGCGGCTTGTTGCGCGGCTCGCCGCGCTTGCCCTCGAGCGCCTCCAAGAGCGCCGTCTCCTCGCCGAGGATGTAGCCGCCCGGCGAGACGAACACGCGCAGGTCGAGGCCCTCGAGCGGCGCCTTCGCGATCGCGCGCTCGATCGCGCGGCGCTCGCGGCCGTACTCGTGGCGGATGTAGATCCACGCCTCCTTCGCGCCGACGGCGAGCGCGCCGAGCGCGATCCCCTCGATCACGAGGTGCGGGAGCTCCTCGAGGATCACGCGGTCCTTGAACGTGCCGGGCTCGCTCTCGTCGGCGTTGCAGACGACGTACTTGGGGGTCGCCTTCTCCTTCCGGACGAGGTCCCACTTGACGCCGGTCGGGAAGCCGGCGCCGCCCATCCCCCTTAGCCCCGACTTCTTGATGCGCTCGATCATGGAATCGACGTCGCCGCTTCTTCGGACCTCGCGGAGGACGCCGTACGGTTCGCCAAGGTCGCAGCGCCACTTGCGAGGCGACGGGGAGGGGGCCGGGGGGAGGGGCGTCATCGAGCGCACGCACTGCTCCGCCTGCGCGACCGTCATCGGCTCGTCGTTCACGGCGCACGCGGGCGCGCTGTCGCAGCGGCCGAGGCAGCTGACCTCGTGGAACTCGACGCCCTTCTTGCCGGCGCAGTAGCCCTTGAGACTCGCGACCGCGGAAGCGCCGCCCGCGAGGTGGCAGGAGAGGTCGCGGCACGCGGCGACGTGGAGCTTTCCCGGCGGCGTCTTCCGGAAGTGCGGGTAGAAGCTCGAGACGCCCTCGATCTCGTAGAGCGGGACGTTGATGCGCCCGGAGAGCGCGCGCAGGTCCTCCTCGCGCAGCCAGCCGTGCTTCTCCTGGAGCGCGTAGAGCTCCTCGATGAGGTTCATCGGGCACGAGTATAGGCCGCCGGGCGCGGGCAGGCCACCTGGGCGGCGCGACCGCACCGAAGGGTTGGTACGATCGGAGCACGGGCCGCTTGGCGTACGACCGCCTGGGCGGCGGGAGGGCCGGTGGGCGCGGCGAAGAGCGTGCTTGGTCTCCTCGTGTGGCTCGCGGCATCGTTCGCGACCGCGTGGATCGGCTCGCGGTACCTGCCGGGCGCCTGGTACGCATCGCTCGAGAAGCCATCCTGGACTCCGCCGGGTGCCGTCTTCGGCCCCGTCTGGGCCGTGCTCTACGTGCTCATGGGGATCGCCGCGTGGCTCGTGTGGCGACGGGCGGGCCTTCCCGGCGCTCCCGCGGAGCTGGTCCTGTTCGTCGTCCAGCTCTGCCTCAACGCGCTGTGGTCGCACCTGTTCTTCGGGCTCCACCGGCCCGACCTCGCGTTCCTCGACATCGTCGCCCTGTGGCTACTGATCGTCGTCGTCACGGTGCTCTTCTGGCGCAGGCATCGAGGTGCCGGCGCGCTGATGGTGCCGTACCTCGTATGGGTAGGTTTCGCATCGTGCCTGAACTTCGCGATATGGCGGATGAACCCGGGTACGTAGTCCCGCTCGCGCGAGCGCGCATGGAAAGGAGCAGGTCATGACCAAGTATGGCGCGGAGTTCCTCGGGACCTTCTGGCTGGTCCTCGGCGGCTGCGGCAGCGCGGTGCTCGCCGCCGCGTTCCCCGGCGTCGGCATCGGGCTCCTCGGCGTCTCGCTGGCCTTCGGCCTCACCGTGCTCACGATGGCATACGCGATCGGGCACATTTCCGGCTGCCACCTCAACCCGGCGGTCAGCATCGGGCTCTGGGCCGGCGGCCGATTCCCCGCGAACCGGATCCTGCCCTACGTCGTCGCGCAGGTACTCGGCGCGGTCGTCGCGGGCGGCGTCCTCTGGGTCATCGCCAGCGGCAAGGCGGGCTTCGACGCCTCCGCGGGGTTCGCTTCCAACGGCTACGGCGACCATTCGCCCGGCGGGTACTCCCTGCTGGCCGCACTGGTCACGGAGGTCGTCATGACCATGATGTTCCTGCTCGTGATCCTCGGGGCGACCGACTCCCGCGCGCCGCAGGGCTTCGCGCCGATCGCGGCCTCGGCCTCACGCTGATCCACCTGATCAGCATCCCGGTGACCAACACATCCGTGAACCCCGCGCGCAGCACGGGCGTCGCCGTGTTCGCGAGAGGCCCTGCCCTCGCCCAGCTGTGGCTCTTCTGGGTGGCCCCCGTCGCCGGCGCGCTCCTTGGCGCAGCCGTCTACCGGTGGATCGGGCGCGCCAAGGAGTGATGCCCGGTCCCTTCCTCCATGCGGGCTTCACGCGCTTCGAGACCCTGCCGCTCGCGGGCCCCGCGAGCGCCGCGATCGCCTGCAGGCAGCGACGGGAGCCGAACAGGGGCCGCCGCCGACTCAGCGGGCTCCCGCGGGCCGGAACGCGCCGGCCCCGTGACGGCGCGCGGGGCTCGTCGCGGCGAGCGTCAAGTCGTCGCGGAGCATCGGGTCCTTGCCGCCCGCCGGATCCTTCTCGGCAACCGGCAGCCGCGGCGGCCCGCGCACGGGGTCGTCGATGCAGAACCAGTAGTTGCGCGCGAACTCGAACGTATCGGGCGCCGTGCCGTCGCCCACGTTCACGGGCGTTCCGACCTCGTCCGCGCGGTACACGACGAGGTTGTCCGAGAACACGCCGCGGCGGCACGGCACGACCCCCTCCGCGCGCGTCTCCTGGAGGATCCGGAAGAACCACTTCCGCGGGCGGTAGAAGGTGTTGAACCGCACGACCGCGCCGTCGACGCCCACGAAGGCGATGGGCGCCGTGGACCCGACGAAGGCGCACCCCTCGACCGTCACGTCCTTCGCCTCGAAGCCCTCCGGCCTCGGGCGGAAGTAGGCGAGGCCCGTGGAACCCCCGATGTTCACTGCGCGCTGACCCGCGTGCTCGAAGCGGCAGCGGCGGATCGCCACGTCGCGGCTTCCGCCCTTCGCCTGGACGCCGCTCGACGCCGTGCCCTCCTCGCGATCGCGGATCGTGCACGAGTCAATCACGCCGCGGCGGCAGCCGACCATGTCGACGGCCGAGCCCCCGCGCCCCCACCGCTCGACCGTGCAGCGCTCGAGGAGGAAGTCCTCGACGCCCGAGAGCTTGATCCCGTCCTCGTTGCCGCGGCCCCCGCAGTCGCGCACGGTGACGTCGCGCAGGACGACATGGTGCGACGGCGTCTCGAACGTGCCCCCGTCGTCGATGTTCAACCCGTTGCCCGGCACACCCTCGATGACGAGCCCCTCGATCTCGAGGTGCGCCACGTCGGAGAGCTGGATGCCGCCCCTGAAGACGGCGCCCTTCGCGACGACGACGATCGGCCGCCCCCGGAGCCCCCTCACACCCGAGACATGGAAACCCTCGTACTCGCCGGGCGCGAGGACGATCCGCTCGCCCGGCTTCGCCGCACCGAGCGCGTCCCTGAGCCCCGCCGTGGTGGAGACTTCAAGAGCGATCGCGGGCGCCGCGAGAAGGAGAACGACCGTGCGATGAAACACCGGCCGTCGCAGCGTACCTTGCGGCCGTGCAGCGCGTCAGATCCCGAGCACGTCGCTGAGAGCGCTAGCAGCGTCGAGTAGAATGCGCGCGGCCCATGGGCGATCACGATTCGACCGGGGCCGCGGTTCTCGCGCGCCCGCGACGCCGCCGCAGATGGCTGCGCGTCTTCCTCGCGCTCCTGGTAGCCGTCCTCGCCCTCGGCCTCTTCGCGCCCCAGATCGCCGCGGCGACGTTCCTGCGCGGCGCGATCGAGCGCGCGCTCGCCGACGCCGCCGGCCGCCCTGCCGCCGTCGGCAAGGTGAGCGCGTCGTGGTGGGGCGGGATCCGCGCGAGCGACATCCGCGTCGAGCCCGAGGAGGGCTTCTCGCCGGAGCCCGCCCTCGAGGCCCCGGAGCTCCACGCGTCGATCGAGCCCGGCAGCCTCCTCCGCGGCAGCGTCCGCGGCGCCGTGCGCATCGACCGCCCGGTCGTGCGCATCGAGTCGCGCGCCGATCCCGCTCCGGACGCGGCGCGCAAGCGCCGGACGAGCATCGACGGCTGGCTCCGCGCGCGCGGCGAGAAGCCGTCCGAGCCCATCGGGCGCCACGACGTGCGCGTCGAGGTCGCGCTCTCCCATGGCCGCGTCGTCTACCGAGACCTCGACCGCGGCGCGAACGGGACGCTCGAGATCACGGACATCGAAGTCGGCGGAAGCCTCCGGCTCGACGGGCCGAGCGACGGGCGCGTGGAGTTCGTCCTCGTGGGGCCGAGCGGTCGCACGGAGGTGCGGGTCTCCGGCAAGGCCGACATGACAGGGGGCGCGGGGGATGGCTCCCTCGACGCCTCGATCGGGCAGATCGATCTCAGGGACCTCGAGCCGCTCCTCCGCGACCTCGGCGGCCCGGAGCGCCTGCGCGGGCGCGTCGCGGGCGACATCGCGGTCGCGGTGCGCGGCGGCGGGCTCGTGTCCGCGCGCGCGGCCATGCGCGCCGACGGCGTCGAGGTCGCGGGCGGGCCGCTCGGCCCGGACGCGGTCGCAGCCTTCGACGCGGGACGGCTCGACGCCCGCGCGGAGGCGGATCCCTCCGGCCCACGCGCGGTCCGGATCGACCTCGACCTCTCCGCGACCGCGCTCGAGCTCACGGGGCTCGCGGCGCTCGACAAGGGGGTCCACGGCGGCGCCGTCACGCTCGCGGCCGACGCCCTCCTCGATCCCGACAAGGGGCTGCTCCGCCTCGAGCCCAAGGACGGCCGCCCCGGCGTGACGATCCGGGGCCCCGGCATCTCGCTCAGCGCCGACGGCGAGATCCTGGGCCTCCTCGCCGGCGAGGAGGTCAAGGGCGAGGTGCGCGCGATGTTCTCCGCCGACCTCACTCCGACGGTCGGCCGCGCGCTCGGGCTGCTCGACTCGCCTGACCAGGCGCTCGCGGGCGCGCTCCGCGGCGAGATCGTCCTCTCCGGCGCGGGCTCGTCCGCGCGCCTCCGCGCCTCGGTCGCCGCCGAGGGGCTCGCGGTCGGCGCCGGCGCCCTCGGCGACGAGGAGTGGCGCGAGGATCGCCTCTCGCTCGAGACGGAAGGGACGTTCGCCGGTTCGACGCGGTCCTTCCAAGCGGAGATCGAGACGCTCTCCATCGCGTCGTCGCTCGCGCGCGCCTCGCTCGCCGAGCCCGCGCGGATCGACGGCGGCAGCGGAGCGCTGCGCGGGCGCGTGAAGATCGCGGCGCAGGGCGACGCGGGCCGCGCCGCGGCGGTCTTCGGGCGCGTGATCAGCCTCGATGCCCTTCGCCCCTACGCCCCCGCGGGCGCGTTCGACATCGACGCGACCTTCGACCTTCCGGAGGGAAGGGAGGCCGCGCGCATCGAGGCGGCGGTCGCGCTGCGCGACGGCGCGCTGACCATCCCGGCGGAGCAGAGCGGCACGGGCCGGCCGGAGCGCGCTGTACCCGTCACGGCCAGGGCGAGCGTCGCCGCCGCGAACACGCCGGCCGGCTGGGAGGTAGATACTCATCTGGCGGCGCTCGAGGCTCCCGGCCTTGCGCTCGCGACGGGCGACACGCCGCTGCACGTGCGGATCGTCCCGGGCGCGGATCCGACCGCGGATGGCGCGTTCACCGTGCGCGCGGACCTCGCTCGTCTCGCGCACCTCGCGGGCGGCGCGCTGGGCCTCGAACCGGGTGCCCGGGTCGAGGGTACGGTCGTGTCGTCCGCGACGATCCGCTCGCCCGGGGCGGGGGCCATGGCCGGCGAGATCGACCTTCGCGCGGAGGGGCTCAAGGCGGCCGCCGGCGTCTTCGGCGCCGCCGCCATCGACGAGCCGTCCGCGTCGCTCAAGGCCGGGTTCGAGCTGCGTCCCGAGTCCGGCGGCCGGCGCGTCCTCGCCGTCGTCCGCGAGGCGAGCGCGGCAGGCGTCGATCTCGCGCCGGGCGAGCCGCCGCTCTCGGTCGAGGTCGCGCCCGGCGGGGATGTGGCGGCGCGCGGCGCTGTCAAGGCGCGGATCGACCTCGCGCGGCTCTCCGCAGCCGCAGGCCGCCTGCTCCCGCTCGAGCCGGGCGAGCGCCTCGCGGGGATCGTCTCGATCGACGGTCGCGGCGCGTGGGCCGCCGGCGCGGGCGAGGCGGAGGTGCGCGTCGAGGGCAAGGACGTGCTGCTGCCGCCGTCGCTCGCGAAGGGCCGCGCCATCGAGGAGCCGTCGCTCCTGGCCGACCTCAAGGCCTCGTTCGCGCCCGGCGACATCACGGTGGAGGTGCGCGAGGCGCGCGGGGCGGGCATCCACCTCGCGCGAGGCGACGCGCCGCTCGTCGTGCGCGTCCTCGGGGACGCACCGCCCGAGGTCCTCGGACGGATCGACCTGCGTGCCGACCTCGCGCGGCTGACGGGAACGACGGGCGGATGGATCGGCCTCGGCCCCCGCGAGCGCGTCGAGGGCGCCGTCGTGGCCAAGGGAGAGGTCGCGATGCGCGGCGCGAAGGTCTCCTTCGCGGGCGACGCGTCCGTCACCGGGCTCTCGGCCGCCGCGGGCGTGCTCGGGCCCGACGCGCTCCGCGACGAGAACGTGTCGCTCAAGGGAAGGTTCGAGTACGACGGTGACGCGGGTCGTCTCGACGCGAAGGAGGCGAAGGTCGTCGCGCCGGGCCTCTCGATGTCGCTCGACGCGGCGGCCAAGGGCCTCGCGGGCGGGCGGGCCCTCTCGATCTCGGGGCGGATCGAGGGCACGGCGGACCTCGCGCGCCTCGCGGCGCTCGGCGGCCGCGCCGCCGGCCTTCCGACTGGGTCGGCCGTCGCGGGCACGGCGCAGTTCCGCGCGGACGCCGCCGAGGGGGCCGGGGGGCGGCTGCGCGGAACCGTCCGCGCGACCGTGAAGGACCTCGCCTGGCGCGGCGGGCCCCGCGAACCCGTGCTGCGCGAGCCGTCGCTCTCGCTCGACATCGCCGCCTCGTCCGACCGCGACCTCGCGGACATCGAGATCGCGACGCTCGACGCGAGGGGCAGCGCCTTCACGGTGACGGGCGGCGGCCGCATCGCGGACCTCCGTGGGACGCCGCGCATCGACCTGCGGCTCGAGTCGACGCAGGACCTCGCGGCGCTGCCGGTGCAGCTGCGCGCGTTCCTGCCGGAGAAGGCGCGCGACGCGAGCGGGTCGGGCGAGGGCGAGATGCGCATCACGGCGCGCGGCCCGGTCGCGCGCGGCGCACCGCTGAGGAACCTCGCCATCGACGGGGCGATGCACCTCGACTCGCTCGTCGTCGGCGACCTGCGCCTCGAGGGGCTCTCCGCGGCGATCGCGGGCGCGGACGGCCGGACGGAGCTCCGCGACCTGAAGGCGACCGTGAACGGCGGCCCGACGTCGGGCGACGCGTGGATCGACTGGCGGCAGGACCCGCCGCGCTGGGAGTGCCGGCTGAAGGGCGATGGCATAAGGGCGTCGGAGTTCGCGCCGTCGGGCGTGGGAGGGCGACTCCTCAAGTACGGCGTGCCGCTCTTCGCCTCCGCGGCGCGCGGCGGCACGGCGTATTCGGGCACGATCTCGCTCGACACGACGATGCGCGGCACCGGCCTGTCGGGCGACGCGCTCCTCTCCGGGCTCTCCGGGTCCGGGCGCTTCGGGATCGCCGAGGGCGCGGTCGAGCGGCCCTCGATCCTCGGCGCGCTCGGCGTGCCGGACGATCGGGGGCTGCGCATGCTCCTCTCGCAGGCGCTCCCGGACGCGGGCGACGCGCTGCGCGCGGCGTCGCAGCGTCTCGCGTTCAAGGACCTGACGGCGACGTTCGACGTCGGGAGCAGGCGCGTGACGCTCAAGGCCCTGGAGATCGACGGGCAGGAGATCCAGATGAGCATCTCGGGCCACGTCGGCTTCGACGGCGACTTCCGCCTCCGGACCGCCGTGCAGATCCCCGGCGCCGCCGGGAAGCGCCTCGCGCAGTACCTCCCCGAGGGCCTGCCGCTGGGGCTATCGGGCACCTTCGGCGCGAAGACGTCGGTCAAGCCCGAGATCGACGTCCTCGCGCTCTCCCTGCGGATCCTCGCGGGCGGCCTGCGGAAGCAGTGACGCGGCACCTCAGGAAACGCGCGGGCCGGCTACCACGGATCGACCTCGCCGACGAGACCGGCGTCGCGGAGCGCGGCACGGTACTCCTCGGGCGTGTTGCAATTGCGGAAGCTCTCGAGTTCGGGGTCCGCGTCGCGGATCTCCTCGACGGTCACGATGCGCGCCTTCAACTCCTCGACGAGGAAGTAGGGGCGCAGCCGCCCCTCCGCGAGGAGCCGTTGCGCCACGGGCAGCGCCGCGCGCGAGTAGACCGCTGCGGTCGTCATGTGGTAGCCGTCCACGAACGGCACCGCCGCCGCGTGGCCTCTCGAGAGGTCGAGGAGGCGCCGGACGAGCGCGGACCTCAGGAACGGCACGTCGCAAGACGTGAGGAACGCGCGCTCGGCCGCCATCGCCTCGAGCCCCGCGGCGAGGCCCGCGAGCGGACCGAACCCCTCGGCGGGGTCGCGCACGACCTGGAACGGCCCCCGGACCCCCTGCCCTTCCCTCGCGACGACCCACACCTCCGGAACGACCTCCCGGACGATCCGGACCGTCCGCTCGAGCAGCGTCTCGTCGCCGAATGGAAGCGACCACTTGTCGCGCCCCATCCGGCGCGAGAAGCCGCCGGCCAGCACCAAAGCCGCCTCGTTCATTGAAGTGTGTCAGGCTCCGTACAACGAATTCGACCGTCCCCGATAATGTACCCATGGCGCGCCTGCCCATCCGCCCCCGTCGCAACCGGAGAAGCGAAGCGGTCCGCACGCTCGTACGCGAGACCGCGCTCTCGCCGGGAGACCTGATTTGTCCCCTGTTCGTCACGGACGGCGGGAAGGCGCCCGTGGCGTCGATGCCGGGGGTGTTCCGGCTGCCGCGTGCGGACGCGGTGAAGGAGGCGAAGGAGATCCAAAAGCTCGGGATCCCCGCGGTCGCGCTCTTCCCCGCGCTGGCCGGCAGCCTCAAGGACCCGCTCGCGAAGGAGTCGGTGAACCCGAAGGGGCTGCTCCAGCGGACGGTGCGCGACCTGAAGGAGGCGGTGCCGGACCTCTGCGTGATCACCGACGTCGCGATGGACCCCTACTCGAGCGACGGCCACGACGGCGTCGTGCGCGACGGGAGGATCGTCAACGACGAGACGCTCCCGATCCTCGCCGCGATGGCGGTCTCGCAGGCCGAGGCGGGCGCGGACGTCGTCGCGCCCTCCGACATGATGGACGGCCGCGTCGCCGCGATAAGGGCCGCGCTCGACGAGCGCGGGTTCACGGAGGTCGGGATCCTCGCGTACTCCGCGAAGTACGCGAGCGCGTTCTACGGCCCCTTCCGCGATGCGCTCGACTCCGCGCCGAAGCACGGCGACAAGAAGACCTACCAGATGGACCCGGCGAACGTGCGCGAGGCGATCCGCGAGGTCGAGCTCGACGTCGCCGAGGGCGCGGACGTCGTGATGGTGAAGCCGGCGCTCCCCTACCTCGACGTGGTCGCCGCGGTGCGCGCGGCCGTGAACGTGCCGGTCGCGGCGTACCACGTGAGCGGCGAGTACGCGATGGTGAAGGCGGCGGGGCAGCTCGGCTGGCTCGACGCGGCGGCGGCGATGAGGGAGAGCCTCGTCTCGATCAAGCGCGCGGGCGCGGACATGATCCTCACCTACGCCGCTCGCGAGGTGGCCGAGGCACTGTAGCCAGGGGGCTCCGGGGGCAGGACCCGTCCTACTCCATCGCCGCGAGCGCGGCCCGCGCGCTCCCGTACTCGATGAAGTTCCGGACGTCGGTCGCGATGCAGCGCTCGAGGAGCGGCTTCGCCCCCGCCGCGTCGCCCGAAAGCAGCCGCGCGGCGCCCGCGTACCAGCACGCCTCGCACTCCTGCTCGCGCGCGAGGTAGGCGTTCTCCGCGTTCGCCGACGCGAGGAACGCCTCCTCCTTCATCTGCCCGGTGAGGAAGGCCGCGATGCGAGCGTACCAGTCGTCCTTCCTCGCGCGGCCGTCCGCGTACGCCTTGAGCTGCGCGACCGCGGCGTCGCGCTCGCCGAGCTTGCTCCTCGCGAGGAAGAGGAAGAGCCGCGTGTAGTCCTGGTCCTCCGGATCCTTCTCCACCGCCTTCGCGAAGTCCGCCGCGGCCTCCTTCGACCGCCCGGTGTCGAACCAGTAGCGGCCGCGCTCCGCGTGGGTGCGCGCGTTGTCGTCCATCTCGACCGACCTCGCCGCGTCCGCGTCGGCCTCCTCCTTCTTCCCGAGCGCGAGCTTCGCGCGCGCGCGGCTTACGTAGGAGTGGCCGTCCTTCTCGTCGTTATAGATCGCGGCGTCGAAGTCGTCGACCGCACCCTTGTAGTCCCCGAGCGCGAGCTTCACGTCGCCGCGCATCTGGAACGGGCGCGGGTGGTGCGAGGCGGTTTCGGCGAGATAGGTGTAGTGCCGGAGCGCGCCCTCGAAGTCCCGGAGCGACTCCTTCGTCTGGCCGAGCCGTTCGACGGCGGTCAGGTCCCTTGCGTCGATTTCGAAGGCACGCTCGTAGCCGCGCGCGGCGCCCGCGTAGTCGTGCCGCCCGTAGAGGATATCCGCGCGCGCGCGGTGGAGGAGGCCCAGGTCCGGGGCGACCTCGATCCCCTTCGTGAAGTCGGCGAGCGCCGCGGCCTCGTCCTCGCGCACGAGCTGGATGAGCCCTCGCATGTGGTAGAAGCGCCCCTCCGGCCTCAGCTCGATCGCGCGCGTGACGCTCGCGATCGCCTCGTCGTTCCTCTTGAGGGCGCTGAGCGCGCCGGCGCGGCCGGCGTGGCCGTGCGGATCCTCCGGCGCCTCCGCGACCGCCTTGTCGTATTCCGCGAGCGCGCCCTCGTAGTCCCGCGCCCGCATCTTCTTGTCGCCCTCGGCGAGCGAAACGTCCTGGGCGAGCGCCGCGGAGGCGAGGAGCAGGCAGGTCATCCACCGCATCCCGCCCATGCTACGCGAGGAACCCCTCGGCGGTGAGCGCGGCGCGCGTCCCCGGATCCCCGAGCACCTCGAGGAACGCTTGCACCGCCGGACGGTCCCGCCGCGACGAGGGGATCAGGAAATCGAACCGCTCCTCCGCGAGGAACCGGAAGCGGAGCCCCCTCGCCACGTTCTCGATGCAAATGCCGTAGTCCGCGCGGCCGCTGGCGACCGCCGCCGCGACCGCCTGGTGCGACCGCACCTCGAAGTCGTACCCCTCGGGCCTCTTCCCCGCGAGCAGCCGGTCGACGAGCACGCGCGTCCCGCTCCCGCGGTTGCGGTTGACGAGCCTCCCCTCCTCGCGCCCGTCGCGCGAGACGACCCCCTGCCGCCGGCAGTAGCCGCGGACGAGCGTGAGCCCTTCCCGCACGAACGGCTCGTTGTACGTCCCGGTCTCCTCACTGTACAAATGTATGCCTGCCACGTCGCACTCGCCGCGCGCGGCCGCCTCGAGCCCCGCGGTCGAGCCGACGGCGATCACCTTGCTCGTGAGCCCGCGCTGCCGCAGGCGGGAGAGGATCAGGTCGAGTCCGGTGCAGTGGCTGCCGATCACGACGAGATGAGGGGGGGTCCTTTGCCCGAGGAGCGTGACGCGCACCTTCTCGCCCGCCTCGAGGCGCTCCACCTCCGCGGGGATCCGGTGGAACCCGTCGGCGCGGGAGAAGGTCGTCACGGACCCCGAGCCCTTCCCGAGCGGGTACGCGACGAGGCCCTTGTCGGTCTCGACGAGGTGCACGAGGTCGTACTCCGTCCGGCCGCGCTCCGAGACGACCGCGCGCGGGAGCGTCGCCTCGACCTCGCGCACGAGATCCGCCGGGAACCCGCCGCGCGCCCGGACCCAGGGCGCCACGAACTCGTGGAAGGTGAAGACCGCGGACGTGGGGAATCCCGGGAGGACGACGACCGGCTGCCGCCCCCGCACGGCGAGGACCACGGGCTTCCCCGGCTTCAGTGCGACGCCGTGGACGAGGACCTCCGCGAGGCCATGGAGGGCGCGGTATCCCACGTCCCCGGGCCCCTTGGACGTCCCTCCCGAGAGGAGGACGAGATCGCCGTCGCCGAGCCCCTCCTCCAGCGCAGCGCGGAGCGCCTTCTCGTCGTCGCGCATGATGCCGCGCTCGACCGCCTCGCCGCCCGCCTCGCGCACCGCGTCGGCGAGGACGCGCTGGTTCGAGTCGTGGACGAAGCCGTCGCGCGGCGCCTCGCCGGGCGCGAGCAGCTCGTCGCCCGTCGAGAAGAGGAGGACGCGCGGGCGGCGCACGACCTGGACGCGGGAGAGGCCGAGCGCCGCGAGCACCGCGGTCTCGCGCGACGAGAGGACGTCGCCGGCCCGGAACACAGTCTCGCCGCACGCGATGTCGGACCCCGCGTGGGAGAGGTTCGCGCCCGGCGCGACGGCGCGACGCACCTCGACGACGCCGTCCCCGAACTCGGTGTCCTCGACCATCACGACCGCGTCGGCGCCGCGCGGGACGGCGGCGCCGGTCGCGATCGCGAACGCCGTGCCCGCAAGGACCTCCGCCGCCCCGGGCCCGCCCGCCGAGCCGCGCCCGGGCAGAGCCCCCGGCAGCAGCGTGCCGAGGACGCGCAGCCGGCGCGGCTCCTCCTCCGAAGCGCCGTACGTGTCGGCCGCGCGCACGGCGAACCCGTCCATGTTGCTCCGCGGGAACCCCGGCACGTCCCACGCCGCGCGGACCTCCGCGGCGAGCACCCGCCCGAGCGCCTGCGCCAGCGGGACCTCCTCCGCGGGAAGCGGCGAGAAGTCCGCAGCCTCCCGGAAGCGCCGCTCCGCCTCCTCGCGGGAGACGACCTTCAGGAACTGCTCCTGCCGCATCGCCCGATTGTAAGATGCGCGCCCGATGCGCCTCCTCGCACTCCTGATTCTCGTCGCGGCCGCCGAGGACCTGACCCCGCGCGAAGGCTCCGGCTGGGCCGGCTTCAAGCCGGGCGCCTTCGTCCGGATCAAGAGCACGCGGGTTCAGACCGGCCGGATGCTCGCCCCGACGATCACCAAGATGACGCTCGCGAAGGCTGACGCGAAGACGCTCACGCTCTCGATCGAGGCGGAGAACGCCCTCGGGGTCTCCGACGAGGCGCAGCAGGCCGTCGTGTCCGCCTCGGGAGAAGCGGGCCCCGGCGAGAAGGAGAAGGTGGAGGGGCCCGGGGAGGAGGAGGTCGTCGTCGCGGGCAGGCCGGTCCCCTGCGACCGCGTGCAGGTCACCGTGACCGGCGCCGCGGGCAAGCGCGTGATCACAAAGTGGATCGCGCGCGACCCGAAGGTCATCGCGAAGCGCGTGACGGTCACCTACGACGCGGAGGGGAAGGAGTCGGCGAGGGAGACGATCCTCCTCCAGTCGCTCGCGCCCGAGGAGCGCGCGGTCGGCGAGAGGAAGGCGCGCTGCGTGAAGTACGCGACGGAGCGGAAGGATGCGGGCTACGAGTTCAAGGGCACGGCCTACCTGAGCCGCGACGTGCCCGGCGGCCTCGTGTGGAGCGAGGACGAGGTCATGAAGGACGGCGCCGTCCTCCTCACGCAGCGCATCGAGGTCCTCGGCATCGGCACGAAGTGACCGGGGCCGGCCTCTCCCCGGCATCGACGTGGCGGGACCGCTTCCGTGGGCCCCGCGTGCGGCGCCGGATCCCGGCCGCGACGAGGCGAACCTGGCTCATCCTCCTCCTCGCGGGGTGCGCGTACTCGAATGCGGAGATCCTCGAGGATCTCGAGGCGCGCGCGAGGAGCGCGCCCGAGCCGGCGCTCGACCGCGTGATCAGGGACGAGGCGCTCCCGCCGCTGCTCGCCCCGCCGCGCCCCGTCGCGCTCCCGATGGTGCGCGGCAAGGTGCCGGCGGTCATGGGCCGGATCAACGGCGTCGAGATGCCGCTCGTCCTCGACACGGGCACCAGCGCGGTCGTCCTCCCGGCCGAGGCCGCGCGCGACGCGGGCATCTACCTTCCGCCGGGCGAGCCCGCGGCCGTCGTCGGGCCCGGCCACACAGGAAGGAACCGCATCGGCGCCTTCGCGACCGTCGAGCTCGGAGGGAACCGGATCGGCGCGGGCATCGCGCTCGTGCCCCTGGACGACCGGCCCGGCCGCTGGATGGAGCTCGGCACCGACCGGTACGCGATCGTCGGCTGCACCGTCCTCTCGCACTTCCGCGTCACCTTCGACTTCCGGAAGCGCGAGGTGCGCCTCGCCCCGACGGGCCTCGCCGCCTCCGCGAGCCCGCTCTTCACCGAGACCCTCGTGAACGGGCGGCCCTTCCTCCTCCTCGTCGATTCCGGCGCGACGGCGGTCTTCCTCGAGCCGTGGGCGGCCGTCGACCTCGACCTCATCACGGCCGACCGGGCGAAGCGCCACGAGGGGCGCGCGACAAGCCTCTCCGGCGCCCTCTTCACGCACTTCACGCTCGACCGCGTGGAGGTGGCCGGCCGCGCCTTCCGCGACGTGGACGGGGCCGCCGTCGACACCTTCGGACCGTGGTCCTCGCAGGGCTTCCGCCCGGGCGGGCTCCTGGGCCTCAAGGGACTCGGCGATCTCGTCTGGACGCTCGATTACGGTACCCGCACGCTTCGCATCGAACCGTGAGACCCCTCCTCCCCGTGCCCCTTCTCCTCGCGCTCGCGGCATGCGCGTCGCTCCGCACGCACGACATCGCGGACACGTTCGCCGCGGACGCCGCGCACCTCGTCGAACGTTCGCCGACGAAGGCCGACCTCGACCCCGCGCGCGCCGCGAACGCGCCCGGCGTCATGCTCGCGACCGAGCGAACCGCGCGCGACTTCCTCGTGGGGCGCGACCGGGCATCGACGAAGTCCGCCTACGCGCGCGCCCTGCTCGCCTGCGCGCTCCTCGCGCAGGGGCGCGCGCTGGACGCGCGCGACGAGCTTCGCGGGCTGAAGCCGCGGCTGGAGCACGAGCTCACGCGCGAGAACGTCGTGATCGCGTGCGCGATCCACGCGACGTCGCTCTGCCGCTCGATCGAGGCGCACGCGGCGGCGGAGGGCTTCCTCGCGGGCAAGCTCCCGGCGGAGACGTTCGTCCGCGACTACGGGAGCTTCGCCGGGCTCGCGGTCGCCGAGCCGGGCTCCCCCGAGCACGGCAAGATCGTGAAGCTCGCCGCGGCGAGCCTCGAGGCGTGCGCGCCGGGCGTCGCGGAGCCGGGCGAGTCCGCGCGGAAGGCGCGCGCGAACCTCCGCCGCACGCTGGCGGAGCAGATCTACAACGACGCCGCCTCGCTCCTCGCGCGGCTGCCCGCGACGCCGCAGCGGTCTCCCGGGGCCGAGGAGGTCTGGCTCGCGAAGGTCGCGGTGAAGGGCGCGACCACGTACCGCCATCTGATCCCCGACATGCTCCCGGACCCGCTCTCGGCCGAGCAGAGGGCGTGGCAGCGCGAGCAGGCCTTCCCGCTCTTCGCGAGGGCGCGCGGGATCGCGGGGTACTTCCTGCCGAGGGAGGCGCGGGCGCGAGTCGAGTCGACGCGAATCGGGAACACGCCGGAGGAGATCCTCTACGACCGCCTCCTCTCGGCGCAGCTCGAGGTCCTCGCATGGATCGACACGCGATGACGACCGGGGGGGGCTCCGGGGGCCCGGCGCGGGTCGTCCTCTATACGATCCCCGGCAAGTGCCCGCTCTGCGACGAGGCCCGGGAGCTCCTCCACCGCGAGGGGGTGGCCTTCTCCGAGGTGGACATCCGGACCGACCGGGCGCTCCTCCGGGCCTACCGGGAGGAGATCCCGGTGGTGGCCGTGGACGGGCAAAAGGCCTTCGTCGGGCGGATCGACCCGGGTCGGCTCGCTACGGCGCTCCGGAACCCGCACTGAACGTGCGCGGACCGATTTCGTAGATAGACTGTGGGGAATCCCACCAATCGGAGAACACGATACCCATGAGAACCATTACGTCCCTGTTCGTCGCGTTCGGGCTTGTCGCGAGCCTCGCCGTGGCCGGCGAAGGCGAAGGCTGCCCCTCCCAGTGCAAGGCATCCGAGGGCAAGGTGACGGCCCTCGCCGCCGCCCGCAAGGCGATCGCCGACATCCCGAAGGCCGACGAGAAGCTTCCGGCCGAGCAGCTGAAGGAGGTCAAGGCCGCGCGCGAGTACCTGATCCAGACCCAGTTCGGCAAGGCCATGGGCCCGTCGTTCGAGGCGTGCGGCCATCTCGCCGCCGCGGCCGCGAAGCAGGAGGGCACGTCGCCCGAGGCCGCGGCGCTCCTCCGGGACATGGCGCTCACCTACTGCTGCATGGCGAAGATCTTCGGCGGCTGCGCCGACTGCGGCGACTGCAGCCAGGGCTGCGAGGGCTGCTGCAAGGACATGACGGCCGAGCAGGTGGCGACGAAGGCGAACGAGTCGCTCGCGGCGTCGAAGAAGCTCCTCATGGCGGCGGGCGAGGCCGCGCAGAAGTCCACGCCGGAGGAGATGCAGAAGATGATGGCGGCGGCGGAGACGCTCAAGAAGAGCTCGCCCTGCTGGACGGCGATCACCGATGCGACGAAGGCGCTCAACGACGGGTACGCGTCGCTCGCGAAGATGGGCATCCCGGCGAGCGGGGGCGCGACGGCCCGCGACCAGCTCGTGAAGGGCGCGCTCGAGCTCCACGGTATGCTCACGCACTGCGAGTCGGGCGAGGGGTGCGAGAAGCCCTGCGAGGAGACCGAGGAGACCAAGAAGGTCGCCGCGCCCGAGAAGTCCTCCTGAGACAACACGAAGACCTGAAGCTAGAGGTCCGCGCCGGGCCGGTTCGGTCCGGATGAAGAGTTCGAATCCGATGGGGCCCCGGGGAAACCCGGGGCCCCTTTGTTTCGTT
>WYBS01000083.1 GCA_011525755.1 Planctomycetaceae bacterium | reverse complement strand
CGCGACGACCGCGCGCATGAGCCGCGCGCCCGGCACGAGGCCCGGGAGGAGGATCGCGTGCCACGGCTCGCCCTCGATGGCGGCCGCGAGCTCCTTCGCGACGCCGTCGTGGCCGACGAGCGGGCTCGCGAATCCCCATTCGGTGTCGAAGCCCGCGAGCAGTCGCGCGCCGTTCGGCTCGGTGCGTCGCAGGAAGAGGGCGTAGCCGTGCGCCCCGCGCGCGAGAAGGGTGGGGGCTCCGGGGGCCCAGGCGTCGCGCGCGGCGAGGACCCAGTCGCTCGACGAGCAGAAGCGGTCGACGCCATGGCACTCGCGCACGACGGCGTCGTAGGCGGCGATCTCCTTCTCGAAGTCCTCGACGGTGAGCCGGATCACGGGTTCCCCGGAAGGGAATCGTGACACCGGGGCCCGACGTACAGAGGGGCCCCACGCCCCGTCATGCCAGGAATAGTGCCGCGAGGACCTCCGCGGACCGGAACGCCACGAGGGAGATCGTGCGTGCCGCCCACGGGAGTCAGCTTCTTCGTGGACCTGGACGGTCGATCCGCATGCTGCAACGGATCGCCGTGGCGCTCAAGAAGGACACGACATCCGCTTCGTCACGCGCGCCGGATGACCCGCGCCACGGTCCTAGTGAGGCTCGCGCGGACCGCCGTGGCGCCCGGCCGCGACCTCGAGCGTGCGCTTCGTCGGCTGGAGGGTGCAGGCGCGGCCGCCGCGGGCGCCGGGAGGCTGGCGAACGGCCGACGCACTACAATCGCCGGTGCGCAATGACCTTCGCCGCCCCGCCCGGGACCGAGCCGCAGACCTGTTCCTCGTGCGAGCGCAGCTCCGTGCTCGGGTACTTCGACCGGTGGGGCCGCTGCCCGGCATGCAACCCGTCCGCCGCCGGGCCGCCGATCGGCGGCGTCGTCTACGCGTTCCTGCTCATGGGCGTCGCGTTGGCCCCCTTCGGCGACCTCGAGCCGGGCGGGCGGCTCGCCGCCCTGCTCGCGATCTGGCCCCTCGGTCTCGTGAACACGGTGCTTCACGAGGCGACGCACGCTCTCGCAGCGCGGATCCTCGGCTGGCGAGTCCATGTCGTCGCGATCGGCGCAGGGACGCCTCTCCTGCAACTCCGGCTGGGAGGCACGAGGCTCGTCCTCAACGGCCGCCTCTTAGCCACGAACGGCAATTGCGTGGCCCTTCCGGAGGGGACCGTCCCCTCGCGCGGCGCCATCGCGCTCGTCACGGCGGCGCCGCTCGCCGCCCACGGGGTCGCCGCGGCGGCGGCGCTGCCCTCTGTCTCGGGCGACTCGTTCGGCGGCCTTCTCGCGGCTCTCTTCGCGGCGAGCAACGTGCTCGTCCTCCTCTGGAGCGCATGGCCGCGCGACATCCCGGGCCGCGGCGCCACGGATGGGCAGACCCTCTTGGACCTGTGGCGCGACCCCGATGCCGAAATCGCGAAGTGGCGCCTCGCGGTCGTGTTCTGGCCCTACCACAAGCACCAGCGCGACGGGAAGGCCGAGGAGGCGCTGAAGTCGGCGGAGGCGGTCCTCGCGGCCGAGCCGCGGGACGAGCTGGTGGCCGGGAGTTTCGCTGCGGCCGCGCACGCCGGCGGCCGCCCGGAGCGCGCGCTGCCGCACCTCGGGGCCTACACGAAGGTGATCGAGCGGAGCCGCTCCCGCGGGCTGCGGAAGCTCCCCGACCGCGCCCTCGCGGCGCGCGGGCTCTTCCGGGGCCCTGAGCACGAAGAGTACATGCGCGGGAGCCTCCTCGTGGCGCTCGACCGGCTCGACGAGGTGCTCACGCTCTCCGAGCGCGGCGTCGCGGAGGCGGCGTCGGAGGAGGCGCGCGCCCTCTGGCAGGGCTGCGTCGCGCTCTCGCTCCTGCTCGCGGGGAAGGACCTCGACCGCGCGGAGGAGGCGGCGCGGTGGGCGTACGAGCGGCTGCCGTGGGTGGCGTTCGTCGAGACCGCGTGGGGGATGGCGCGGATCGAGCGCGGTGGGCTCGAGGAGGGTCTCGCCGCGTTCGAGCGCGCGCGGAAGGTCGATGCCACGGGGGGCATGGGGGCGCTCCACACCGCTTGGACCGCGGTCGCGCACGTCCGGAGGGGGGAGCGCGAGCAGGCGCGGATGCTCGCCGAGTCGCTCCGCGCCCCGGGCGTCTGGCCCGCGTGCCTGCGGCGCGCGGAGCGCGCGGTGTCCGGGGGCTGCTAGGGCTCCTGCCCCCGGAGCCCCCTCACATCGTCTTGCTCAGCGCGGGCGCCGCGGGAAGTCCTGCGCGAGGAACCAGGCTGCCCACGCGACGGTGACGCCGAGGAAGAGCCAGCTGTCGAAGAGCCAGAGGAAGAGCGGGAAGACGCTGTAGAGGGCGCGGATGCCTTGCGTGTAGCGGCGCGAGGCGCGCGCGAGGAGGTCGCTGAAGTGGTCGACGGCGGAGCCGTAGAGCCTGTCGACGAGCACGGGATCGGCGCCGATCGTCAGGTTGAAGTGGCCGATGTGGCGGAGCGCGTTGACGAAGTAGCCGAAGGCGAGCGCGAGGACGATGAGGATGAGCACGATCCTCGCCGCGTCGGGGGCGGGTCGGTCCGCTCGGGTCACGACGGTGTTGGCCGCGAAGCCGAGGAGGATCAACGCCGACGATGCGAGGAAGGTGTTGACCATGTTGAGGTTGCGCGTGAGCTGCGCGGCCTCGAGGACGTCGCCTTTCGCGAGGACGCGCGAGATCCACGACCGCCGGAGCGTGTCGACCTGCTCCGCCATGGTCCGGCCGGGGAGCAGGCGCGCGATCCGCGGGTAGAGCACGTGGTAGAGCGGGAAGACGGCGACCCACACCGCGAGCGCGGCGCCGTCCACCGGCTGCTCGAAGGCGGCGAGGAGCGACCGGAGCGTCGTCTGCGCGAGCATGGGGTCATGATGGGCCGCGCGGGCGCGGTTGTCCACGCGCGGGATGGCGGAGGGGGAGGGATTCGAACCCCCGAGCCCTTGCGGGCTACCGGTTCTCAACGACGTTTCCGGCCCGGCCTGCGAAACGGAGAATGCCGATGCCAAGCAGGTTTTCGGCAGTCTCGACGCGCTCGAGGAGCTGGAGGGCCAGGTCCTCGGAGAGATCCTTGGTCACGCAACGCGGCGATGAGGTCCTGAGGCGGCTCTTGGATGACGCCTGCCGCGCCGCGTCGCCGAGGATGGTCGCCCGGTCCGCCAGCGCGGCCATGGACGCGGCCGGAGTGCGATCCGCTCGAAGGTGAACGCGCGCACGGGGCTTGGCTCTATCGCCGCAGCTTCGAAAGTCGCTCGGCAAGGTCATCGGGGGCGTAGAAGAAGTACGTACGCCCGTGCTTCTTCTGTGCGAGCAGCTTCTTCTGCGCAAGCTCGAGGAGGTCGGACCTCGCGGTCTCGTAGACGACCCCATGGCTTCGTTGGTGGGACTTGATCGTGTACCTGGCGTCCGAGTGACGCAGGGCATGGCCCACAAGGGCAAGTTGACGATGGTTCAGCTCGACATTGACCTTCAGCAGGGTCTCCACCTGCCTGATCTCCCGCGTCTTCTTCTTGAGGTAGGCGTGCAGGGCGTCGATCGACCGGATCGCGACGTCAAGCTGGTACATGATGAAGTACGTGGCGTCGTTGTCGTCGCTCTCCGTGTACAGGAAGGCGCGGGCGTACTTCGCCGGTGCCTTCTTCAGAATCGACGATATGGAAAGGTACTCGCAGAGCCAATGCCCCCTGTGGAGCATGCTCCAGTAGAAGAGCGCTCTTGCGGTGCGGCCGTTTCCGTCCACGAAGGGATGGTCATATGCCAGCCAGAGATGCAGCAGTACCGCCCGAACAACCGGGTGGATGAACCCGTTGCCATCCTCGGCGTTGGCGAACGCGCACATCGCCTGTAACCGCCTCGGAAGCTCGGAGGCGTTCTTGGGGGGGCAATGAAGGACGTTCCCTTCTCCGTCCGTCACGACGCGATACTCGGCATCCGTGCGTAGGCGGCCAGCCTTCTCCGGAGCGATCGTGCCTTCCGTGATCATCCGATGAAGCTGGAAGACGAGCTTGGGCGTGAGCTGTTCGTCCTTGAACGAGCGGATCGCTCGCATTGCCCTGTAGTTGTTCAGGATCATCCGCTCGCCTTCATCCCGGGG
>WYBS01000012.1 GCA_011525755.1 Planctomycetaceae bacterium | reverse complement strand
GGAGGCCGTCGGACGGCGGGCGGGAGCGCGGCGAAGGCCGCCTCGCCGCGTTCTCCGACGGGTCGTCGATGTTCGAGGAGGAGGCGGCGTTCCGGAAGTTCTTCGCGGAGAACCCCGGCCAGGAGTAGGGGGCGGCCGGCGCCCGCCGGCGCACCCCCTGCCCCCGCGCCCCCTCACCCCCGACCTCGGAAACGGCCGCGCCCCGGCGGGGACCGGGGCGCGGCAAGAAGGGGGGGGTCGAGCAGCTGCTACTCGTCGTTGTTCCTGACGAGGAAGACCGGCGCGAACGACGTCAGCACCGGTCGCGGGATCTCGACGAAGAACGGCGGCGGGTTGCGGAGCAGGTTGAAGTCGAACCGCATCGCGCCGCGCTTGAAGCCGGCGGCCACGGTGGCCGTGCCGTCCGCCTTCGCCTTGATGTACGTCTCCATGATGCGCTCGTCGGAGATGATCCCGCCGATCCGGCGGAGCGAGTCCTTGACGAACGACTTGGTCGTGAAACCGCCGCGGTCGTAGAGGTCCTCGAGGGTCCGCTCCTCGGCCGTCATGTACTTTTTGCGGTTCGTCGTCGTGTCCTGCACGGCCTCGCCCTCCGGCGTGAGGAGGAGGGCATCGGAGCCCACGCGGCCCTCGACCGAGAGGAGCGTCCCGTTGATCTCCGACGCGCTGTCCATCTCCCACGTGAAGAGGACGTCGTCCTTCGCGATGATGCCGAGGACGCTGCTCCCCTGGTAGTCGGGGTTGCGCGTGTACGGGGCGGTCGGGTCGTCGCCGTTGAGCATCGCGGTATCGCCGCCGTCGTCGATGTAGCGGATGTCGCCGGTGATCCGCACCTTGTCCGTGCTCACGAGCGTCAGGCGGCCCTGGAGGTCGCCCTCGACGCTCAGGATGCGCCCGTCGATGTAGATGATGCCCGCCTGGTCCTCGACCCAGACGAGTTCCTCGCCGAGCGGGACGGCCGGCTGGTAGACCGTCGATGTCTTGGTCGTCTCGACGTTCTCGTAGACGGGGACCGACGTGGTCGTGTCGACGAGCTGCTTCTCGTAGACGGGGACCGTCTCGTAGTACGTCTCCGTCTTGTAGACCGGGACCTGGCGCGTCTGGTCCACCCACACGAAGCCGTCCTCGACCTGCACGTCGCGCGTGCGGGTCTCGGTCGTGTACCCGACGAGGACCTGCTCGGTCGTCGTGTAGGTCTCGGTGGTGTAGCCGCTGATGTAGGTCTCCTCGACCTGGTACTCCTCGGTGATCCACTTGTACTCGCCGAGCACGCCGCCGCCGCTGTCGCCGATGGTCGTGCCGCTGCCGGACGCGTCCGACGTGTCGTAGGGCACGAACACCTTCACCTGACGCGTCTTCGTGACGGTGCGGGTGCTGTAGACCGGGACCTGGCGCGTCTTGGTCACGGTCTGCGTCTCGTACACCGGGACCTGCACCGTGTAGGTCTCCGTCACGGTCCTGTAGACCGTCTGCTTGACCTTGTAGGTCTCGGTGACGTAGTAGTCGATCACCTGGCGGGTCTTCTCGACCTGCTGCGTGCCGACCTGCACGTCCTGCCACACCTGCGTCGTCTCCGTCGTGTAGCCGACGAGCACCTTCGTGGTGGAGGTCTGCGTGACCGTCTCCCAGCGCGGCTTCGTGTAGGGCTTGACCCGCACCTGGCCGTTGTTGAAGAAGAGGACTTCGGCGTCGAGGCCCGGCTGGCCCGCGTAGAGGTTCGCCTTCGAGCGGAGGTCGTCGAAATCGACCTTGTCGAGCGCGATCGGCACCGCGTCCGGGTTGCCGTCCGCGATGTACGTGTTGTCCGGGGCCGCGCCGCCTCGGTACTCGAAGCCCTCGACGGCGGACACCGGGTCCGCGTAACGGCCGCCCGCGAAGTAGAAGGCGAGCTCGGAGTTCGTGTGGATCATCCCGAGCGGGGCGCCCGACACGCCGAGCGTGTGGCTGTTCTGGAAGAACACGTAGGAGCTGAACGGCTGCGTCTCGCGCACGAGCGCGGAGATGAGGCGGACCGTGTCGCCCGCGCGCCCGGCGGCCTCGAGGACGAAGTAGCGGTCGGAGTCCCCGAAGGGATCGACGTCCGAGACCTCGTCGCCGCGCAGCTTCTGGAGCCGCCGGATGTAGTCGCGCCCGCGGTAGACGCGGACGCTCGTGTTCTCGATGAGCCCGTGGACGACGCCCTCGGGGTCGTCGAGCCAGCTCTCCCCGTCGCTGCCGGCATCGACCAGAACGGCCGGATCGGCGGCGGCGGTCGTCTTGCCGCCCCCGTTGGTCGTCGTCTGCGTCGTCGTCCCCGTCGCGGACGCCGCGGTGCCGCCGAACTGGCCGGCGATCGCCTCGCGCAGCGCGAGGTTCTGGTTGTTGTCGTCGTAGGCGCTCGTGTTGACGACGTTCATCGCGAGATGGATCTGGGCGAAGGCGTCGTTGTACGCCTGGGTCTCGTTCTCCATCACGCGGTGGTGCCGCGTCTCCGTGACCACCCTGCTGGATCCGAGGAGTGCAAGGCCGGCGATCGCCGTCGCGATGAACACCACGACGAGCAGGATCGTCCCCCGTTCGGCTCCCTCCCGCTTCGCGCTTCCCATGGTTCCCTCGATTCGAACCGGGGATCCCGATCGCCCCCAACCCCGAGGGCCCTATCGATCCACGGCTGTCCGGACACTACGCCAACAGAGGAAGCAGGCAACGCGCGCGTCAAGCGGATCGTGGCCACCGCGCGCCGGTGAGACACTTTGAAACCAATCCGCGCGAGCCTGCAACTAATCCTCCGGCAGTACCTTGGCGCGCCAGGTACCTAGCGGCGCACAGCAGCCACGGTCGAAGGGCATCTTGACGCCGGCGCAAGCGGCACCAAGAATGGTGCCTGACCGATGCGAAGCATGTGGCTCCAGGCTCTCGTCCTCTGCGCGTTCCTCGCGAGGGTCGCGCTGCCGGCGTTCCACTTCCATGACGAAGAGGGGGGGCGCGGGGGGGAGTGCCACCACCACCACGCGACGGAGCGCGAGGCGACCGGCCCCGCTGCCGCGGAGGCCAAGCCCGCGTGCTCGGTCTGCGAGGTCCTCGCGACGAAGGTGCCCGGCCTCGCGCCGGAGCCGCCGCCGGAGGTCGCGTCGTCGCCCCTCGGGGCGCCCGCGCCCGGGCGCCTTGTTCCCGCCGCGCCGCGAAGCGCGGAGTTCCGGCTCGTCGGTTCCCCCCGCGGCCCCCCTCCTTCCCCGCTCGCCTGATCCGCGCAGCGAGGGGGCCATGCCCCCGGATCCGTCCGTTGATCCGGCTCGTCGCCGTCGCCGCGCGGAAGGTCCGTTTCCCGGCACGAAGCGAGCGAGGAGATCATGCGGATCCTATTTGCGATCGCGTTGGCCGCGATGGCCGCGCGGGCAGACGATGCGGAGGAGTGGAAGAGGCAGCTCGAGGCGGAGAGGAGGGCGCGCGAGGCCGACCGGCAGGAGTTCGAACGGCGGATCAGGGCGCTTGAGACGCGGAAGAGCGAGGGGCTGCGCACGGAGGTCGAACGGTACCTCGAGGAGCACGAGGCGATCGAGCCGCACGCGGAGCACGGCGGGCTCGGGAGCGTGATCGAGATCTCGGCGATCCTCGACGTGACGGTCGGCGGCTCGACCGCGACCGACGAGGCGCTCCAGGAGATCAACCTCGGCGACCACGATCCCCGCGTGCGGGGGTTCAACGTGCGGAACGAGGAGCTGATCATCTCGGCCGACGTCGATCCCTACTTCAGCGCGATCCTCGACGTCGTCTACAAACTGAGCGAGGAAGGGGAGAGCGAGTTCGAGATCGAGGATGCGTTCATCGTGACGACGGGCCTCCCGGCCGGGCTGCAGTTGAAGGCGGGCCAGTTCCTCACGGAGTTCGGCCGGTCGAACCCCCTGCACCCGCACGCATGGGAGTTCCTGAACCAGCCGGTCATCCTCGGCCGCGTGTTCGGCGGCGACGGCTGGCGCGGGCAGGGGGCGCGGCTGTCGTGGATCGTTCCGGCGCCGTTCCCGCTGACCCTGCTCGTCGGCGCGCAGAACGCGCGTGGCGAGACGCAGGCGGCGTTCCTCGGCGAGGAGGGGGAGGCCGTGGGCGTCCACACGCTCGCGGCGCAGCCGTTCGAGAGCCTCGCCGATCTCGCCTGGAACGCGCGGGCCGAGGCGAGCCGCGAGTTCGCCGCATGGCGCGGGATGCTCTCGGGGCTCCTCGGGTTCTCGTTCGGGTTCGGCCCGAACGGGACCGGCGCGGACGCGGACACCGCGATCTACGGGGTCGATCTCCACCTGAAGTGGCGGCCAGACACGACCCACGCGGGCTGGCCGTTCGTCGCGTGGCAGACGGAGCTCGTCTGGCGCGACTACGAGGCGGCCGTGCAGGCCGACCCGGTCGCGCTGCCGGCCGCGAGGTACGAGGACTGGGGCTTCTACACGCAGGTCGTCTGGGCGTTCCGGCGGCCGTGGACGGCGGGCGTCCGCTACGACTTCGCGTCGAGCGACGGCGCCTACGCGGGAGATGCCGACCGCCTCAGCTTCGCGCTCACCTACCACGCGAGCGAGCACGCGCGCATCCGCCTGCAGGTCAACTGGGACCACGTGGACGGCCTCGATCTCGCGGTGCCCGGCGCGAGCGACCGGGCGTTCAGCCTCTGGATCAACATCAACGTGGCGCTCGGCGGGCATGGCGCCCATGAGTGACCGCGCCGGGGGCGGGGGGTGCGGAACGGGTTCCGCACCCCGGCCGCCGCAAGCCCCGCCCGGCCAACGGGTTGCGCGCCTGCCGCACGTCAACCGTTGACCAGCCGGGCCACCGCGGCGCGGATCTCGTCGCGCACGCGGCGGACGCCCTCGGCGTCCATGTCGCGCGGATCCTCGATCCGCCAGTCCTCGCGGCGCTTCGCGGGTACGGCCGGGCACGCGTCGCCGCAGCCCATCGTCACGACGTAGTCGAACTCCACCCGCGGAAGCTCGTCCGCGGACTTCGAGCGGTGCGCCGAGAGGTCGTAGCCCACCTCGCGCATCGCGTCCACCGCCTTCGGGTTCACGCGGCCCGACGGCCGCGAGCCCGCGCTCCACGCCTCCGCGCCCGCCATCCGCGCGAACGCCTCCGCCATCTGGCTCCGGTTGCTGTTCTCGACGCACACGAAGAGGAGCCGCAAGGGCCGGGTTCCCGGGGCCCTCCCGAATCGCCCGCGGAAGCGGAGCGCCACGTTCACGAGGCCCACGAGCACCGGCACCTCCACGAGCGGGCCGATCACGGTCGCGAACGCCACGTCGGAGTCGAGGCCGAAGACCGCGATCGCGACCGCGATCGCGAGCTCGAAGTTGTTGCTCGCCGCCGTGAACGAGAGCGCCGCGGTCTTCCCGTAGTCGGCGCCCGCCCGCCGTCCCATCCAGAACGAGACGAGGAACATGAGCACGAAGTAGGCGAGCAGCGGCAGCGCGATCCGCGCCACGTCGAAGGGGATCCTGACGATCGCCTCGCCCTTCAGGCTGAACATGACGACGATCGTGAGGAGCAGCGCGACGAGCGTGACCGGGCCGACGCGCGGCAGGAACGCCGTCTCGTACCACGCGCGCCCCTTCGCCCGCAGCGCGAGGAACCGCGTGGCCATGCCCGCCGCGAACGGGATCCCGAGGTAGAGCGCGACGCTCTCGGCGATCTGGCCCATGCTCACGTCAACCACGCGCCCCTCGAGCCCGAAGAGCGGCGGCAGGAGCGCGAGGAACACGTACGCGTAGATCCCGTAGAAGAGCACCTGGAAGATGCTGTTCATCGCCACGAGCCCGGCGGCGTATTCCGTGTCGCCCTCCGCGAGCTCGTTCCAGACGATCACCATCGCGATGCAGCGCGCAAGGCCCGTGAGGATGAGCCCGGCCATGTAGCCCGGGTGGTCGGGCAGCAGGAGCGCCGCGAGCGCGAACATGAGCGCGGGGCCGATGAGCCAGTTCTGCGCGAGCGAGAGGGCGAGCACGCGCCGGTTGCGGAAGACCCGCGGCAGCTCCTCGTAGCGGACCTTCGCGAGCGGCGGGTACATCATGAGGATGAGGCCGATCGCGATCGGGACGTTGGTCGTGCCCCACTGGAGGCCCCGCAGGAACCGCTCGACGCCGGGGACGAGCCAGCCGAGGAGCACGCCCGCGGCCATCGCGAGGAGGATCCACGCGGTCAGGTAGCGGTCGAGGAAGCTGAGCCCCGTGCGGCGGGGACAGGAGGGGGCTCCGGGGGCCGTCGTCATCGCTTCGACGGGCAGCAGCCGCCCGTCCTCCGGAGGGAGCTCGTCTTCGAGAGGTCGCGCGCGAGCTGCGGCTCCTCGCAGGCGGCGAGGCAGCGGAGGAGCCGCCGGCGGAACGCCGACCGCGCGGGCGCGAGCGAGTAGTGCGCCCAGCGTCCGTCCTCGCGGACGGCGACGAGGCCCGCCTTCCGGAGCCGCGCGAGGTGGCGCGACGCGGTCGGCTGCCTGACGCCGAGGATCGTCACGAGGTCGCCGACGCAGGTCTCGCCCTCCGCGAGCACGCGGAGGATCCGGAGCCGCGTCGGGTCCGCGCACGCCTTCAGGATGGCCGCCGTCTCCATATTCGTCTAAACGAATATATCCGGTGCGCTACCATCTGCCCCATGAAGGACGCGCAAGGGCTGATCGAGCGCCTCTCCCGGGGGGCCGAGGCGATCCGGGCGCTCGTCGAGGGCGCGGACGACGAGGAGGCCCGCTTCCGCCCGCCCTCCGGCGGCTGGTCGATCCTCGAGGTCGTCTGCCACCTGAAGGACGAGGAGACCGAGGACTTCCGCCAGCGGCTCCGCCTCACGCTCGAGTCCCCGGCGAGGGACTGGCCGGGGATCGATCCCGCGAGGTGGGTCGCGGAGCGCCGCTACGCCGAGCGTGCGCTGAAGCCCGAGCTCGACGGTTTCCTCGCGGAGCGCGCCACGTCGCTCGCGTGGCTCCGGACCCTCCGGGCACCCGACTGGTCGAGCACGCACACGCACCCGAAGTTCGGATCGATGGCCGCGGGAGACCTCCTCGCCGCCTGGGTCGCGCACGACCTCCTGCACGTCCGCCAGATCGCGCGGATCAAGTACGAGCACGCACGGACGCTGGCGGCGCCGTATTGCCCCGACTACGCCGGCACTGCCCCCCGGCCCCCCCCCTTATAATCGCCCGGCCATGCGCGCATTCCTACTCTGCGTGCTCCTCGCCGCGTGCGGCGCCGAGGACGCCCCGAAGGTCCTTCGCCTCGCCACGACGACGAGCACGCGCGACTCGGGGCTCCTCGAGTTCCTCCTGCCGCCGTTCGAGAAGAAGGAGAACGTCGAGGTGCAGGTGGTCGCCGTCGGCACCGGCCAGGCGCTCGAGCTCGGCAAGCGCGGCGACGCGGACCTCGTGCTCGTCCACGCGCGCTCGCTCGAGGACGAGTTCGTCGCCAAGGGCCACGGCAGCGACCGCCGCGACGTCATGTACAACGACTACGTCGTGCTCGGCCCCGCCGCCGACCCCGCGGGCGCGAAGGGGAAAGGCGCGGTCGAGGCGTTCAGGCTGATCGCCGCGACGCGCGCGCCCTTCGTCTCGCGCGGCGACAAGTCGGGAACGCACATCCGCGAGACGCAGCTCTGGGAGAAGGCGGGCGGCGTCCCGAAGGGGGAGGACTTCCACCTCGACGCCGGGCAGGGGATGGGCGCGTGCCTCGTCATGGCCGGCGAGAAGGACGCCTACATCCTCGCCGACCGCGGCACGTGGCTCGCGTTCAAGAGCAAGGTCGACCTCGTGGTGCTCGTCGAGGGCGACAAACTGCTCTTCAACGAGTACGGCGCGATCCTCCCCACCCACGAGAAGGCGGACCGCGCCGTGGGCGCGAAGCTCCTCGACTACCTCACGTCGGCCGAGGGGCAGCGGCGGATCGGCGAGTTCCGCGTGGAGGGCGAGCGGCTCTTCCATCCCGTCGGCGAAGGCCAGTAGTGGACTTCCTCTGGGGCGGCGTCCGCGAGGCCGTCCGGCTGCTCCTCCACGGCGACGCGACGACGTACCACGCGACGTGGGTCTCGCTCCTCTGCACGATCCTCGCGATCACGCTCGCGGCGCTCCTCGCGGTGCCCTACGGCGCGTGGCTCGGCCTCTACCGCCCGCGCGGCTCCCGCGCGCAGGTCTTCGCGCTGCGCGTCGCGATGTCGGTGCCGACGGTCGTGATCGGGCTCCTCGTCTTCGGCTTCCTCTCGCGGAGCGGCCCGCTCGGCGCGCTCGACCTTCTCTACACGAAGGCCGCGATCGTCGTCGGCCTCGTGATGCTCGCGTTCCCGCTGCTCGCCTCGCTGGCGCACGGCGCGGCGGCGTCGCTCGACCGGCGCGTCGTGGAGACCGCGCTCACGCTGGGCGCGGGGCGGTGGCGCGCGCTCCTGAAGTCGCTCGGCGAGGCGCGCGTGCAGCTCGCGGCGGCGTACCTCGCCGCGTTCGGGCGCTGCTTCACCGAGCTCGGCATCGCGATCACCGTGGGCGGCAACCTGAAGATGCGCACGCGCACGCTGCCCTCGTCGATCCAGCTCGAGCTCGGTCGCGGCGACTTCGCGGCGGCGCTCGCGCCGGGGTTCCTGCTGCTCCTGCTCGCGGCCGTCGCCGCGATGCTCACGCACCGGGTCTCGCGGGAGGCGCTGCGATGATCAGGGCGAGAGGCCTCCGCGTGCGCCTCGACGGGGTGGAGGCGCTCCGGCTCGATTCGATCGAGGTCCGTGACGGCGAAAGGGTGGGGGTCCGGGGGCCCAACGGGTCGGGGAAGTCGACGCTCCTGCGCGTGCTCGCGGGGCTCCTCGAGCCGACGGAGGGGACGTTCGAGGCGCCGCGCCGGACGGTGCTCGTGCACCAGCAGCCCTACTTCTTCCGCGGGACCGCGCGCGAGAATGTGGCGTACGCGCTGAAGCTCAACCGCCGTCCGCCGCGCGAGGCGGGGGAGTGGCTCGAGCGGCTCGGCGCGGCGGCGTTCGCGGACCGCCCGGCGTCGACGCTGTCGGAGGGCGAGCGCCGCCGCGTGGCGGTGGCGCGCGCGCTGGCGGCTCGGCCGGAGGCGCTGCTCCTGGACGAGCCGTTCGCGGGCCTCGACGCGGCGGGCCTCGCGACGGTGACGGCGGCGTTGCGCGCTTTCGAGGGTGCGCTGGTGATCGCTGCCCCGCAGCTCGACGGTGCCCCCGTCGACCGTGTCCTGGCCCTCACGGCCGCGCGGTAGCCGCCCGTCGAACCGGTTTCGGGCCTTCGTCGTTATCTGTAGGCATGGGTACCGCGGCACTTCTCCTCTTGCTCGTCGGCGGCGAGCTGAAGGCCCCGATCCGGCTCGAATCCGGAGGGAAGCCGATCGATGTCGCCGGCGGCCACGCGGCGCCGGCGGTGGCGGATGTCGATGGCGACCTCGTCCCGGACCTGCTCGTCGGGCAGTTCATCGGCGAGGGGCGGAACCTGTTTCAGGCGCCCGCGCGGCTCTACAGGGGCAGAAAGCTCGAGAACCTCGCGTACCTCGATGGCGTCTTCGTGCCGTCGGGGTGATGCGTCGGATCGGGTCCGCAGTTGGCGGATCTTGGACTCGTGTCGGGCGGGTATGACGGCAGGATCTACCGGTGGCCACGGACCGCCGACGGGTTCGGCCCGCGCGAGGACCTCGTCATCCTCAAGGGGGAGGCGTTCCGGGACCCTCACGTCGCCTGCCACGCGGCGGACTGGGATGGCGACGGCAGGACCGATTTCGTCGTCGGCGCGCGCCACGGCGAGGTCTTCCTCGTGCGGAACCAGGGGAAGGGGTTCGCGGCGCCGGTGCAGCTCGAGGCTGGCGGCAAGCCGCTCAAGGCGCCCGCCGGGGACGCGGGGCCGCACGCGGCGGACTGGGATGGCGACGGCGACCTCGACCTCCTCGTCGGCGACGACCGCGGTCGTGTCACGATCTACAGGAACGAGGGCACGCGCGCGGCGCCGAAGCTCGCACAGGGCGAGACGCTCGTCCCCGATCGCGGCGGACGCTTCGTCGAGGAGCGCTGCAAGCTCTCGGAGGAGTGCGCCATGCGCGCGAAGCCCTGGGTCGTCGACTGGAACGGCGACGGTCGGCCCGACCTGCTCGTCGGCGACTTCCATGACCACCGGACCCCCGAGGCGAACGGCAACGAGCACATGCACGGCTGGGTCTGGCTCTACGTGCGAGAGGCCGGGTCTCGGTAGCGGGGAAGGGCAGGCGCTAGCAGCGCGCGGGGACCGGGAGCATCGCGGGGCCGTCGATCGGCCACGGGCCGCGGATCATCAGGTGGTCGTCGAGGCCCAGCGGGTGCGGCTCCGGCGTCAGGTCCTCCGCCCCCACGAGGTCCGGCGCGAAGTAGACCTCCACGCGCCCGAACGGCTCCGGCACGAGCGCGAGCACCTGATCGAGCGACGGCGTCCGCTCGGCCACGACGTCGAAGAGCCGCAGCGTGCCGTCCTTCACCGAGTACGCGACGACCGCGTCGAGCGCCTCCGCGTAGTGGAGCGGCCAGAGCGCCGTGTCGAAGAGGAAGATCGCGCGGTCGCGCACGATGCCGAGCCGCCGCGACACCGGCGCCCGCGCGTCGAGCAGCCGGAGCAGCAGCTCGCCGTCCGCCGCGCTCCGCCGGTCGAGCAGCCGGAGGCCGCTGCCCCCGGACCCCCTCCGATTCCCCGCGAAGCGGTGCTCCGGCCACGAACGGAAGCCGTAGCGCTCGTAGAGCACGGGCTCGCCCGTGAGCAGCACCGTCTCGTAGCGCGCGTCGCACCAAGCGAGCGCCTCCTCCATCAGCACGCGGCTGAGGCCGCGCATGCGATGGTCCGGGTGCGTGACGACGGCGTGGATCCCGCCGACGAGCATCGGCCGCCCCGCGGCCACGAGGCTGATCTCGAGGACGCCGGCGTGAGAGATCACGCGCTCGCCCTCGCAGTGCACGAACGGCGTCGACACCTCCCACCGCATGCCCCAATCGCGCACCGCAGCGGCGCGCGCCGTCATGCCGGGCCAAGCGTGCTCGTAGAGCTCGAAGACGCGGGGGAGAAGCGTCGGGTCCTTCGCGTAGTCGCTGCGCATGGACGGGGTGGGGCTCCGGGGCCCTACCGGCCGAGCATCACCTTGAGTCCCGCCTCGTCGATGGCCTCCGCCCCCCCGTGGCTCATGGCGACGACGTAGACGCCGTGCTCGTCGGGCGTCTTGTCCCAGAGGAGGGGGAACGCCCGCGCGAGGCCCAGGTCTGCCTTGCCGCGATGCCGCTCGTAGGGGAAGTTCGCGTAGTCGCCGCGGAGGATCTCCTCGTCCGTGGGGCGATCCTCGCGGGGCCTCCGGAGGAGCGAGAAGTCCTCCCGCGTGATCTCGCCCTCCTGCACGAGGGCATACACGTCGAGCGCGCCGTCCTTCATCGGAAGCGGCGGCCCGCGGACGAGCAGCAGGTTCGCGATGGTCCTCAGGTTGTTGATCTTCTCCATCCGGTCCGCGATGACCGTCTTCTTGCTGTCGCCGCAGGCCGCGCAGGCGACCGCGAGGAACATGCAGATCGACACCTTTCGCATCGGATCCTCCGTCCGGCGCCATCCTACCGCGTCCGGCGCCAGCATGAGGGGCCCGCGAGGACGGGCAGGCCGGGACCCGCGCTACCGCTTGACGGGCTCGGTGAATCGCACGACGGAGCCGGCGTCGTCGTAGTAGACGGTGAGCTCGCGCCGTCCGCCTGCGATCCGCGACACCTCGCGCGTCGAGAGGACGACATCCGTGACGATGAGCGTCGGCACCGCGGCGAGGATCCCGAAGAAGGTGTCGAAGCGCGTCGTGCCCGCCGTCTCGACCGCCTGGGCGGCGCGGCCGACGCACGTCGCCGCGTTCTCGATCGGGGAGCGCCGGTCGCCGACGCGCACGCGGTAGGTGGCGGCGACGCCGTTCTCGAGCATGCGCTCCTTCCGCGGCTGGCCGAGCTCGCCCTCGACCTCCTCGCGGCTCGCGCCCCGCCGGAGGACCGTGAGGTCCGTCGGCGGCCCGAGCGCCGCGAGGAACGACGAGCATCCGCAGGCTGCCGCCACGAAGGCGGCCAGAAGACCGAACCTCCCTCCACGCACCATGACCCGCCCTCGCATCGGCCCGCCGCGCGCCCGCGCTGAAGGTCGCCGCCGCGGCCCCCGCCCATTGCGAGACGCCACGCCCGGGCGAGCGCCGTCATCCGCCGGAGCACCGAACTCCTGTTCGCCATCGCCGCGGCGCGTGATACCGGTCTCGAGCGGGTCGGTCCTTCGCCATCTTGGATCAGGGGGGGGCCGGGGGGCCGCCCCCGGATCCCCCCCTCGTCCCCTATCATCGGGCCGTGACGTTCGACCAGGCGGCCGTCCTTGCCGTGCTCGCGGGCACGCTCTTCCTCTTCGTGCGCGGCACATGGCGGTACGACGTCGTCGCGCTGCTCGCGCTCCTCGCGTCCGCCCTCCTCGGCATCGTGCCCGCCGACCGCGTGTTCGCGGGCTTCGGGCACCCGGCCGTCGTCACCGTCGCCGCCGTGCTCGTGATCAGCTCCGCGCTCCAGGGCTCCGGGCTCGTGGACGTGCTCTCCCGCCAGGTGGCGCGGATCGGCGGCGGCGCCGTCGCGCAGGTCGCGGCGCTCGCGGGCGTCACCGCGCTGCTCTCCTCGTTCATGAACAACGTCGGCGCGCTGGCGATCATGATCCCCGTCGCGATCCGCGTCGCGCGCGACAGCGGCACCAGGCCGTCGGTCGTCCTCATGCCGCTCGCGTTCGCCTCGCTCCTCGGGGGGCTCACGACGCTCATCGGGACGCCCCCGAACATCATCGTCGCCTCGTTCCGCGAGGCGCACGGCGGCGCGCCGTTCGGCCTCTTCGACTTCGCGCCCGTCGGGGGCGCGGTCGCCGTCGCCGGGGTCGCCTTCCTGGCGCTCGTCGGCTGGCGCCTCGTGCCGCACCGCGAGCCGGCCGGCGGGAAGCAGGACTGGTTCCGGATCGAGGGCTACATCACCGAGCTGCGCGTGCCGGAGGGTTCCGCGCTCGCGGGCAAGAGCGTCTCGGCGCTCGGCGCGATCGTCGACGCGGAGGTCACCGTCGTCGGCATCGTGCGCGGCACGAAGCGGCTCGTCAACCCGTCGCCGTTCGAGACCGTGCGCGCCGGCGACGCGCTCGTCGTGGAGGTCGATCCCGAGGAGCTGAAGAATGTCGTCGCCGCGGCGGGGCTCCAGCTGGCGGGCGGCAAGGAGCTCGGCCGCGACGCGCTGAAGTCGGGCGACGTCGAACTCCTCGAGGTCGTCGTGAAGCCCGACGCGCCGATCCTGGGCGAGTCCGCGAAGAGCCTCCGGCTGCGGCAGCGCTACGGCATCAACCTGCTCGCGGTGGCGCGCGAGGGCGCGCCGCTCCGCCGGCTCAAGGACATCCGGTTCCGCCTCGGCGACGTGCTCCTCCTCCAGGTCGCCGCGTCCGCGACGGGCGACGTCCTGGGCGCGCTCGGCTGCCTGCCGCTTGCCGAGCGCGGGCTCCGGCTCGGCGCGCCGCGGAAGCTGCTGCTCGGCCTCTCGCTCTTCGCCGGCGCGATCGCGGCGACGACGATCGGCCTCGTGTCGCCGCCCATCGCGTTCGCGGCAGCGGGGCTCGCGATGGTCCTCCTGCGGCTCGTGAGCCTCCGGGACACGTACGAGGCGATCGAGTGGCCGATCCTGATCCTCCTCGGCGCGATGCTCCCGGTGGGCGAGGCGCTCGAGACGACCGGCGCCGCGGGCGCGATCGCGGACGGGGTGCTCGGCCTCTCGCAGCGATTCCCGCCGTGGGCGTCGCTTGCGGTCGTCCTCGTCGCGACGATGTGCCTCTCCGACGTCGTGAACAACGCCGCGGCCGCGGTCGTCATGTCGCCGATCGCCGTCGCGGTCGCGGGGGGCCTCGGGGCGTCCGCGGACCCCTTCCTCATGGCGGTCGCGATCGGCGCCTCCTGCGCCTTCCTGACGCCGATCGGCCACCAGTCGAACACGCTCGTGATGGGGCCGGGCGGCTACCGCTTCGGCGACTACTGGCGCATGGGCCTTCCGCTCGAGGTCGTGATCACCGCGGTCGCGCTGCCGCTCCTGCTCCTCGTGTGGCCTCTCTGATCGCGATGTGGGGGGGCGCGGGGGGCTACGGAGCGAGGACCAGCTCGTCGAGGAGCGCGTCGGGCGCCGCCGGGTAGCCGACCATCCCGAGACCGGACGCGGCAACGCGCGCGAAGAGCTCCGCCCAGTCCGACGGATCGACGTACTCGAGCAGGAACACGCGCTTTCCGAGGGCGTCGAGCTCCGCGAGCTTTCCGAGCCGGTACGCCTGGTCGTCCGCGCTCGCGTAGTTGAAGTAGAGGCTCTCGACGCCGGCCGCGTCGATCGCCGCGACGTAGCGGTCGCGCGCCGGGGGCGACGCGTCGTCGAGGAGCCCGAGGGCGTTCTGCGGGCACACGACGAACCCGGCGCCCGCCCGCGCCCGCGCGTAGGACGCGATCCGCTCGACGAGCGCGACCATGCGATCCGCCGCGAGCCGCGCGTCTTGGCCCTTCTCCTCGTGCCACCACCAGTACGCGTCCACCCGGTCGAGGTAGACGCCGTCGAAGCCCGCGTCGAGGATGCGGTCGAGGTAGGGCGCGATCGCGGAGGTCCACCACGCGTCCTGCCAGTACTCCACCTGGTAGTTGCCGGGCCAGTCCGGGTTCTCGTCCGAGAGGAACGGCCACGAGGCGTCCCAGTAGAAGCGGTAGTCCTCCGCCTCGCCGACGCTCAGGTACGCGAGCACCGTCTTCCCGGCCGCGCGCAGCCGGTCGATGTCCTCGCGTGAGAACTCGCCCGCGGCGGAGCCGTCGCGGCTGTAGTCGATGACGACGAACGCATAGGGCGAGAGGGCGAGCGCATCGATGTCCGGCGCCTGGAGCCAGCAGCACCAGCTCGCGATCGACGCGAGCTGCGCGCGCGGCGTCCCGCCCGAGGACGAACACGCCGCGGCGAGCGCGAGCATGAGCAAAGCCCTTCTCATCCGGGCTCCATGATAGCGGGCGTTCCGCGCGCGTTCCCTGCGTCGCGTGCGACGCACCTAACAGCACCGTCGCGCGGCGCGTCGGGACGCGGTCCCCCGACCTAACGCGCGTCGTCCCGCCCTGGTCAGCGCTCGACCACTTCGACGACGCCGGTGTCGAGGTCGTAGCGCGCGCCGACGACCCGGACCCTCCCCGCGTGCACCAGCTCCGCGACGATCGGCGCGGCCGAGCGAAGCCGCCGGACGACGGCGCGGATCTGCGCGCGGACCGCGTTGTCGAGCGCGTCCCCCGGAGCCCCCGCCGATTCCGCCACGGCGGGCGCGATCGCCTTCACGACCGCGCCGATGTGGCCGGGCGCGTCGCCGCCTTCGAGCGCCGCCGTCACCGCGCCGCACCCCTCGTGCCCGAGGACGACGACCAGCGGCGAGCCGAGGTGCTCGACCGCGTACTCGATGCTCCCGAGCCCGACGTCGTCCACGACCTCGCCCGCCGTGCGGACGACGAAGATGTCGCCGAGCCCCTGGTCGAAGACGACCTCGGGCCCGACGCGCGAGTCCGAGCAGCAGACGACCACCGCGAAGGGCTTCTGCCCCGTCGCGAGCTCCTTCCTTCGCGCGGCGGCCGCGGATCGCGACGCGGGCAGTCCGGAGAAGAACCGTCGGTTGCCCGCGAGCAGCCTCTCGAGCGCCTCCGCGGGCGTGGGCGCGTTCGCTTCGGGGCGGGACGGGTGGCCGCCATCGCAGGCGCAGAGGAGCAGGAGGAATGCGAGGAGCCGCGGCATGGCATGCAACGATACTACGAGCGCGCCATCGGGGTCAGGGCAGGAGCCGCATCACGGCCAGCGTGGCGGCCACGCCGAGCAGCAGGTAGACGAGCCCCGCGAGGAGCGAAGGGAGGGGGCTCCGGGGGCGGCGGCGGGCGAGGCCGCGTCCGCGGACGAGGGCGGGACCCGCGGGCAGCGACCCCGAGGCGGTCCGCACGTGGCGGCGACGCCTCGGGAGCTTGATCGACTCCGCGAGCCGGGTGATGCGGCGCGCGAACGCCGCCGCGTCGCCATGCCCGAAGCCGTGCGCCATGAAGATGCTACCCGCGCGGGCCCTCGGGCATTCGGAGGGGGCTCCGGATCCGGCCCCCGGAGCCCCCTCACGTCAACGGCGGACGACTAGTGCCACTCGTCGAGGTACTCGTCCTGCGGGTTGCGCGCGGTCGCGACCTTCCCGCTGACGAAGACGACCTCCTGGCGGAGCTTCGTCCTGTGCTGGTTCTCGTACGAGTAGGGATCGGGCTTCGCGGGCTCGACCGCGACGCGGCCCTCCGCCTTCGCCTGGTTGTACTCGGCGAGCGCCCTCTCGTACTTCATCTGCTCGTTCTCGAACTCGACGGCGCCCTTCTCGTGCTTGAGCGTGCGCTTCACGCCGACGGTGTAGAGCCACACGTCCTGGCCGTCGCGCATCTCCTTCTTCTCGGGCGCGCCCAGCGCCATGTAGACCTGCGTCTGGTCGAAGCCCTGGGCGATCTGCCCCGACTTGATCATCGCCTGCACGTCGGGCGGGTACGTGTCGAAGATCGCCTGGTTGTCCTTGATGCGCGCCTTCGGGCCGCCGCACGCGACGAGCGCGAGTAGGCCCAGCGACAGAGCTAGCTGCTTCACGGTTTCCTCCTGCCCGGACCGGGCAGGGTGCCCGGGGGCAAGTCCCTTTATCGGAAGGAGCCGGAGCGGCTGAAGCGGGCCGACCGGTCGCAGGTCAGGCCGCGGGATCGTCGCCGGTGATCGGGCTGCCGGTTGCTTCGTGATCGGAAGGGGGCCGGGGGAAGGTCGAGGGATCTCCTTCATGAACCCCGCAAGGGACCCCGCGGGATTCGTATCGACGGATGGAAGAGTGCACATGAAGGGGCGAGCCGCGTTCCTGCTCGCGGCGGCGGTCCTTGCCGGGTGCGCGGATTCCGTGGAGGAGCGGATCGACGTCCTGCTCAGCGGGGGCGCGAGCTATCTCCACGAGCCGCCCCGTCCCGCGGCGGACCCGGATGCGCTTCCCTCGCCCGCGGTGTCCGAACGGCTCCGCGGGAGCGAGGCGGGCCGCGCGCTGCTCGATGCCGGCGAGCGCGCCGTGCCGGATCTCGTCCGCCTCCTCGACGACCCCGACCGCCAGACCGTTGCCGCCGCGGTGCTCGCCGAGATCGGCGGCGCGGCCGCGGCCGAGGGGCTTCTCGACCGCTGGCGGCGGCTGCGGACGGCGGTCCGGGACGCCTGCGTCTACCGGGTCGCGGGCATCGCGACGGCGCTCGGCCGCAGGTACGAAAGCGGCGACGGCGTGTTCTACGCCGAGCTCCTGCACGCGCTCTGCCGCTCCGGCAGTGCGGTCGCTTCCGCCATCGCGCGCGACACGGCGGCGGCGCTGGACGAGTGCGAGCGGCTCGCCGCGGGAGGCGCGGACCTCGTCCGGACGGAGAGGCGCGAGGAGGACGGGAGGACGATCGAGCTGCGCTGGTGGCCCGACCCCGTCGAGACCGCGCGCGAGGGGCTCAGGATCCTCGCCGCCTGCCGCGCCCCCGGGGCCCCTGCGCTCGCGGAGCGCGGCCTGCGCTCGCCCGTGCGTGCGGTCCGGCGCGCGGCGCTCCGGAGCCTCCCGTTCCTCGGCGAGCGTGCGGAGCCGCTGCTCCCGCAGGTCGCCCGGCTCCTCGAGGACCCCGCGTGGCGAGACGAGGCGAGGGAGCAGCTCGGCATCCTCGCCCTCAGCCTCACCGACGAGCAGCGCAGCGCGATGGCCCGTCGGTACGGCGAGCGGCCCGCCGGATCAGGCGGCTCGCCGCGCTGACCGCCGCGAGCGGGGCGCCCCTCCCCGCGCGCCGGCTACCAGACCGCGCGGGGGTCGGGGCTCTCGAAGCCGGGGAGGAGGTCGGACCTCCACCACGGCGTCGTCGACTCGTAGGGGTCGCTGAGCGCCTCGCGCAGCGTGTCGAGCGCGCGGCGCACGCGCGAGCGCGCGGCCTCGGCGGAGAGGCCGACGCGCGAACCGATGTCGAGGAAGTTGACCTTCTCCGCGTAGCGCAGCGTGAGCATGTGGCGATCGACCGCGGGGAGCCGCCGCAGCGCGCGGAACACGCGGCGGTGCGCCTCCGCGTCCGCGATCGCCTCGTCCACGGGCCGCGTGGCGCCGGGCCGAGCCCCGTCCCGCTCGTTCCGCGCGCGGCGCGCCTCGCGCCGGCGCGCGAGCAGCGCGAAGTTCCTCGCGACGCGCGCGAGCCACCGTCCGGGGTCGCGCACCGCGCCGCCGCTCGACAGCGCGACGACGTAGGTCTCCTGGATCACGTCGTCGGCCCGCGCGGGGTCCCGGACGATCCGGAGCACGATGCGCCGGAGGTGGGGCTCGTGCTCCCGGAATCGCTCGAACGCGCTGTTCAGGGGACCCCTCATGCGCGGCTTCGATCCTACCGCGTTTCGCGACCGGGTGGGGATGCGGTCCGGCGCCGGCTCAGGTCCGGAACCCGCGCGAGGTCCACCACGCGCCCTTCTCGCCCCTCGCGAGCGCGGTCGCGAGCACGCGCGCCGATGCGAACCGCCGCGCCGGGTCCTTCTCGAGGAGCGTCGCGATCACGCTCGCGAGGAAGGGCGACACCGACGCGACCGGCGCGGGCACGAACGTGAGCTGCGCGTTGAGGCTCTCGCCGGGCGTGCCCGCCTGGAACGGGTTCATGCCGGTCGCGAGCTCGTGGAGCACGACGCCGAGCGCGTAGAGGTCCGCCGCGGGCCCCGCCTCGCCCCCCGCGCACTGCTCCGGCGCCGCGTAGGGGAGCGACCCGAGGAACTGCCCCGGCACCGTGAGCGCGACCGACGCGTCGCCCGGCTTCGCGATGCCGAGGTCCATGATCCGCACCGCGCCTTCCCGGTCGACGAGGATGTTCTCGGGCTTCAGGTCGCGGTGGACGATGCCCGCCGCGTGGATCGCGGCGAGCCCTTCCGCGACCTGCCGCGCGAGATCGCGGAGCCGCGGCTCCGGCACGATGGCGCGCGCCATCTCGCGGAGCGTCCATCCCTCGACGTACTCCATCACGATGAGGTCGTAGGCGTCGATCGACACGAAGTCGAGCGTGCGCACGACGTTCCCGTGCTCCACCTGCCGCCCGAGCCGCGCCTCGCGCGCGAAGCGCTCGCGCGAGGAACGGAGGTAGGGGTGCAGCAGCTTCACGGCGACGCGCGCTCCCGAACGCGTGTCCGTCGCCTCGTACACGGTCCCCATGCCGCCGCGCCCGATCTCGCGCTTGAGGGCGTAGGGCCCGAGATCACGGGGGGGTGCGGGGGCCGCCTCGGGGAAGATGTCGTTCGTCGCGACACCTGTCCCCGCGAGCAGCCGCTCGACCTCGCGGCGCACCTCGGGATCGGGCTCGGTATCGAGGAGAAGGGCGCGCTCGGCGCCCTTCCGCCCGGCGGCGGCGTGCAGGAGATCCCGCACCCGCCGGTACCGCTCGTCGTCCACCCCTACCCCCCGAGGTGCTTCGCGAGCGTCTCTTTCGCCATCTTCCAGTCGAGCTCGACCGTGCGGAGCGAGACGCCGAGCGCCTCCGCGATCTCCTTGTTCTCGAGGCCCGCGAAGAAGCGGAGTTCCGCGATCTTCCCCTGGCGCTCGTCGAGCTTCCGGAGCTCCTCGAGCGCCTCGTGCACGGCGACGAGGTCCGCCTCGCGGCCGCCGGGCGTGACCGCGCCGGAGAGCGTCACGCGCATGCCCCCGGTGCCCCCCCGCTTCAGCGCCGCCTTGTCGCGGGCGTGGTTGATGAGGACCTGCCGCATCGCGCGTGCGGCGACGGCGAAGAAGTGCACGCGGTCCTTCCACTCCCCCTCCGATCCCACCATCTTCAGGTAGGCCTCGTGGACGAGCGCGGTCGGCGCGAGCGTGTGCCCCTTCGGCTGGGACCGGAAGACCGCGCCCGCGAGGCCGCGCAGCTCCGCGTAGCAGAGGTCGAAGAGCTGGCCCGCCGCTGCGGGCTCCCCCCCGCGGAGGCGTTCGAGGACCTGGGTCACGTCGCCCATCCGGGCGATTGTAGCGGGGGATCCCTCCCCCGCACCCCCTCCCTTCCCCCGTTGCGGGCGGGCGCGGTCCTCCGTGTTCTTCCCTTCCGACAAGGACAAGGAGGAACACCATGTCGATCCGCAACCGCCGCCGGGCCGCCGTGCTCGGCATCATGCTCTTCGCCGGCGCGCTCGCCGTCGCCGCGGCCGGCGCGTCGTCCTCGGAGAAGGGGGCCGACCCCGTCGAGCGCGGGCGCTACCTCGTCTCGATCCTCGGCTGCAACGACTGCCACACGCCGTGGAAGATGGGCGAGAAGGGCCCCGAGCCGGACATGAGCCGGATGCTCTCCGGCCACCCGCAGGACATCAAGCTGAAGCCGGCGCCCGAGGCCAAGGACGGCTGGGCCTGGACGGGTTCGCAGACGAACACCGCCTACTCCGGGCCGTGGGGCGTCACCTACGCGATCAACCTGACGCCGGACCCGCTCTCCGGCATCGGGATCTGGACCGAGGACATGTTCGTGCGCGCGATCCGGCTCGGGAAGCACTGGGGCCAGTCGCGGCCGATCATGCCGCCGATGCCGTGGCAGGTGTACAGGAACATGACCGACGAGGATCTGCACGCGGTCTGGTCGTACCTGCGCACGATCCCGCCGATCGAGAACCGCGCGCCGGACTACGACCCGCCCGGCGCGGACTAAGGGGGGCCCCGGGGGCGGCGGGCGCCCCCGGGGTCCGCGGGCGCGCGAAGCCGTCATGATGCGCGCGTCCGGTGGAGCGGGCGCCGGCCTCCCGGTCGGCGCCCGCGTCCATTCGCCCCGCACCCGCCTCACCGGAGGATCGCGACCGCGAGCCCCGCGAGGACGACCGCGCCGCCAAGGATCTCGAGAGGCATCACCGCGAACGTGAACGTCGCGGGGAAGAGCGCCACGAGGATCGCCTTGCTCGCGAGCGTGAGCGGCGGGTTCAGGAACGTCGTGAGCCCGGCGGTCGAGACCGGCAGCCGCTTCACGAGCCACGCCCACACCGCGAAGCCGCCGATCGAGCAGAAGAGCGAGAGGTAGAGAAGCGCCGCCCAGCCCGCCCCGTCGAGGTCGAGCATCCGGCGGCCGCCCGCCCAGGGGAGCGCGAGGAGGAGCGGGATCCCGCCCGAGAAGAGATAGAGGCAGGTCCAGAGGAAGGGCGGCACGTCGTGCGCGACGGGCTTCGAAAGCGACGACAGCAGCGACCAGCAGAGCGGCGCGAGGCACGCGACCGCGACCGGGAGCGCCGAGAAGCCCTCGAGGCTGCCGCGCGCGTGCGAGATGACGAGGAGCCCCCCGAGCGAGACCGCGAAGCCGAGGATCCTGCGGAGGGTCACGCGCTCGCCGTGACGGGCCGCGCCGAGGACCATCAGGAACATCGGCGAGAGCGCCGTGATGAGGGAGGCCACCGGGGCGGGAACCCCCTCCTCCATGGCCCAGTAGAGCGCGAATCCGTAGAGCGGGGCGGCGAGGAGCCCGCAGGCGAGGAGCCGCGGCCCGTGCGCGCGCAGGAGCGCGAACGAGGCGGCGCGGCGGAGCCCGAAGCAGTAGCCGGCCGCGAGGATCGTGACCGGGGCGAACCGGGCGGTCGTGAGCGAGAGCCAGTCGAGCCGCTGCCCCGCGGCCTCCCGGCCGAGCAGGTAGCTCATGGCGATGAAGCTGTTGCTCCAGACGAGGAAGAGGAGGACCGCTGCGGCGACGACGAGCCCGCGACGTTCGGCCACGGGGCGTAGATGGTACACGGGGGGGCTCCGGGGGCCGGGACCTGTCCCCCGGAGCCCCCCCGGTGTCTCTCCTTATGACGGGATGGCACGGTTTCCCGCGGCCCCAGGAGTCCGGCGCTTGCCCGCGAACGCGGGGGAGCTAGCGTTCTGAGAGACACGATGCCGTGCGCGCCTAGGCATGGCCGCCTGACAGGGGGAATGGCCCATGGGATGGACAAAGGCTCGACGCAACCGGGAGTCCGGCACGATCCTGATCGTGGTGGTCCTGTTCCTCGCGACGGCGGTCGCCGCGCTCGCCGCGCTCGGCTCGAGCCGCGTGGTCGCGAGCTCGCGCTACCAGACGGTGCTCGAGGACGAGTCGCGCGCCATGGTGCAGGCGTACGGCAGCATCCACAAGGCGCTGAACGTCGTCAACACCAGCGCGTACGACGACGAGAACCACAACCTCGCCCTCCGCGCCGCCATCGCGAACCCGGTCCCGGACACGGAGGAGACCGTCGCCTGGCTCCGCGCCCCCGAAGGCGTCACCTTCGGCGTGCTCGACGGCACCGACGTCCGGGTCTACCGGGCGCGCGACTACATCCTGCGGCTCCAGGCGCTCCGCGGCGCGGAGGTCGAGCCGGTGGACCTGCTCGGCCGCTCGGACAAGTACTTCGTCCTCGAGGCGGTGGGGCAGTCGGGCGACACGACGCGGCTCGTGAGCGCGCTCGTGCGCGAGACGCAGCCCTTCAGCTCGTTCGTGTTCTTCCAGGACCAGCACACGCTGGGGGTCTCGGGGGCGCCGCGCGGGCTCATCCACGCGAACACGGACCTCGCCTTCTACTTCCCGGACGGCAACTACACCGACACGGTCTCCTCGGTCGGCGGGTTCGAGTACAAGGCCGGGGCGACGCCCGAGAACACCGCGCTCACGGACGCCAACGACGCGGCGAGGCCCATCGACCTGCAGGCCGTGGACTTCGACGCGCTGCGGGCGAAGTCGAACCTCTACGTGGGGGCGCCCGGGCTCGACGCCGAGATCGAGTTCTACGGCGACGGGCGCGTGAAGATCAAGCCCTTCACGAAGCCCACCTACGTCGAGGTCGAGACGACCTACACGCAGCAGATCCTCACCGGGTACGAGACCGTCACTCGCACGGAGACGGTGCAGGTCCAGGTCGGCACGACGACGGAGACGCGGACGCGCGAGGTGGTCGTCGACTACACGACGGAGACCTACACGGTGCAGGTCCCCGTCTACGAGACCCAGGAGGTCACGAAGACGCGCCAGGTCCCGATCTACGAGACCCAGACGACCACCTGCGAGCGCTGGGTGCAGGTCTTCGTGCCCCTCTCCGGCGACAGCGGCGCGGGCGGCACGACGATCGGCGACAGCGGCGACGGCGTGCTCGGCGAGTACCAGTGGGTGAAGGAGGAGTACCCCTGCACCCAGCAGGTGATCGTGGGCTACACGACCGAGACCTACACGACGACCGAGCAGGTCATCGTCGGGTACACGACCGAGACGCGCACGCGGCAGGTCCCGGTCTACGAGACCGAGACCTACACCGTCGAGGTGCCCGTCTACGAGACGCAGACGATCGAGGTCACCGAGGAGGTGCCGGTCTACAAGGAGATCACGAAGACGAGGATCGAGCACCAGTACCAGCCCCCCGTCGCCCTCGGCGAGCAGCTGGTCTGGGTGAACGACACGGAGGGCATGATCTTCATCGACGGCCGGATCACCCAGCTCGCGGGCGACCTGAACGGCCGCGTCACGATCGTCAGCACGGACAAGGTCCGGATCACCGGCGACATCCAGTACGTGGACGACGACGGGGACACGGCGATGCTCAACGGGGGCGACACCACGAAGGCGTACGAGCGCAACCCGGACTACACGGGTGACAGCGTGCTCGGGATCATCGCCAAGGACGACGTCCTGTTCACGTGGGAGATGCCCAACCTCGCCGAGGTCAACGGCACGCTGCTCTCCGTCGAGGGGCGCGTCGGGACGGACGGGATCCTGCTCGATGCCGACGGCACGCCGGTCCGGGACACGGACTCGGCGCGCAAGCGGATCCTCACGCCCGAGGAGTACGAGATCGAGGCGTCCTACGACAAGAGCGGCAACTACAAGTCGTCGCCCTTCGTGAAGGACTCCCTCCGGCGGCTCGGCGGCCTCATCTCGGAGGACCGCATCATCGAGACCTACATCAAGGGCCGGAAGGACGGCACCGCCTACGTGGACGTGGGCTTCAAGCGCGGCACGATGCGGTACGACTTCAACCTCCGCTTCAACCCGCCGCCGAACTTCGTGGAGATCCCGCGGCCCGCGGTCGCGGCCTTCATGCCGGTCTTCTTCAACCGCGACGACGGCCGCTGAGGCCGCCGGGAACGCGGCGACGCGGATCCCCCGCCTGGGCTCGCCGGGCGCGGGGATCCGCGAGGGCCTTTGCTCTCTCGGGCACCGCTCCTCCCTCCGCGCCGCGGCGGCTCCGCGCCCTCCGAGCGCGGCGGTGCCTAGCCGCCCAGCAGCCGCCGCCACCAGGGGCGCCGGGGCGGCGCGGGGGGCGGGCTGAACACATCAAAGAAGCGGACGAGGCTCCCGGCGTCGGGGGACGCGCAGTACTTGCGGACGCGGCCCAGCGGGTTGCAGTAGTCGCCGTTGCCGAGATCGAGGACGAGCGGCACCCCTTCGAGGCCTCGGAGGGGCGTCTCCTCCGTCGCCCGCCATTGCCCCCTGCCCGCGCGCACGAGGACCTCGCCGACGTAGCAGCCGAAGGGGAGGACCACGGCCTCCTTCCGCTCCGCGCCGTGGGCGTCGAGGAACGCCTCGAGCCTCGCGAGGCTCGAGGGTGCGTAGTCGAGCACGACGTTCCCGACGCCGAGCGCGGCGTCCACGGCGATCGCCGCGAACCGCGGGGCGTTTTCGGGGGTGGGGGGGAACGGCAGGTCGAGGGCCACGGCGTTGTCGCCCCTCGCCGCTGCTGCCTCCGGAGGAAGCGTAGCCCCCGGAGCCCCCCATGCACGCCTCTTCCGCCGCGGGCGACACGCGGACGCGGTTGTCCGTCTCGGATCGCGACGCCCGCGGCGGGAAGCGGCATCCTCGGATCGCGACCGATGCTCATCTGGTTCGGCGGCCTTGCATGCGCAGGACGTGGTCGATGACGATCCCTAGGGCCTTGGGGCGGAGGTCGGTCAGGGGGCGTCCGTTCAGGAATACCGCGGGGGTGGCGGTCACGCCGAGGCGGTTCCCCGTCCGGACGTCGTTCCCGACCCGCGAGCGGACGTGTTCGCTTCCCGCATCGGCCAGGAAGATCTCGACGTCGAGGCCCAGCTCCGCCGCCGCGAACGCGAAGGGATCCGCGCGGCCGCGGAGCCCCGGCCCCCCGAGCCGCTCGTGGAACGCCCAGAACGCGTCCTGGCGCCGCGCCGCCTCGAGCGCGGAGGCGGCGGCGCACGCGCCGGGGTGCATGGTCGCCGGGGTTCCGGCGTTGCACGACGACTCGAGGGGAAAGTGCTTGTACACGACGCGCAGGTCCTCCCCGTAGCGGCCGAGCGCGCTGCCGACCTGGAACCAGAAGGACCGGCAATGCGGACAGAAGGCGTCGCTGAAGACCACGAGCTCGGCGCTCGCGGAAGAGGAACCGAGCGCCGGGTCGTCGGGCTCGATCCGCAGGTCTGCAACCGCGCCCGCCTCGTACTCCGCGACGAGCGTGGCCGGATCGATCGTCCGGCCGGCGTCGGTCTTCCGGTCCGTCTCGATGAGGATCCACTGGTAGATCGCCACGCCCGCGACCGCGACGAGGAGGAACGCGACGACGCACCAGCGCGCTCCCTCCGGGTCGGACGGACTTCCGCCCGCCACATAGCGGAGGCCTGCGCGAACGTCGCGACCGATGCCCGCGAGCTCGCCGCGTCGCGCGCGCAGCCACGTCGCGACCCCGGCGAGGTTGAGGAGGTTGGCGACGAGGCAGAGCGGGCAGAGGGGAAAGACGCCGGCGGCGAGACTCGCGACAAGGCCCGCGCTCACGAGCGCCCCGACGAGGAGCAGGATGGACGCGGCCGCCGCCGCCGGGCCGCGGAAGGCGCCGCCCAAGGTCCGGCCGAGGAGAAGCAGCAGAAGGACGCACCCGAGCCCGACCACCCCCCAGCCCGCGACCGGGATGCCGCCCTGCCGCGAGAACGGGTCGGAGATGGTCGCGTCGCAGCCCTGCCCGAAGACGACCCGGCAGACATCGGACCCTCCGGCGTCCTTCGCGGGGAAGCTGAGGAACAGCAGGAAGCCGGAGAGAAGGAGCGCACCGCAGAGGAAGAGGACCGCCGCGGCGCCGAGCCGAAAGGGGCGCATGGCGAGAGGGAGGGCTGCGCGGTCGCGCAGCCCTCCGGCGTTGGCGACCCGCCTACTCGATCTCCTCGAAGGTGTTGTGGGACTCGCTCGTGGACCAGTAGCAGTCCGTGTTCCGGGCGACGAGGTCCGTGTTCTCGTAGTCCGTGCTGCTGAAGCCGCCGTTGAACGGCAGATACGAGTCCTGGAACTGGGGGTTCTCCGTGAGCGTCTCGAAGAACTGCTGGTGCGATTCGGTGAGCGGCGTGCCCCACGACGCGAGTCCCTGCTCCATGAGCGCCGGCAAGGCGTCGGCATCCACCGTGGTGAACCGCCCGAACCAGTACGTCGTGCGCGTGTGGAACGTCGAGCGGAACACCTGGCCGGTGCCGAAGTGCGTGAATTGGAAGATCCTCGTGGAGTCGAGCACCGCGTGCGTGTTCGACTGGTTGACGAGGCACACCTCGACCTGGTCGCCGGACGCGTACGCACTGTGCATGGCCGGCCCGGCCAGGAGGAGACCTCCCACTCCCAGAAGACAGAACAGTCGTAGCATGACCACTCCTTTCGGCGCCCCGTGTGTTGAAGCGGAAGGGGCGCGATTCGTTCTCTCTCGGCTTGGAGGTTCCCGAGACCTCCTCCGTACGCCGGGCGCCGGGTTGCAATCCGCGTGCCCTTGGGAGGAGAGCGGGACTTCGTCGCGGCTTCGAGGGCGGCGTTCCCCGGTCGTGTCGCGCCGAACAAAGCAGTATTTCATTCTCTCCGCGCGCTCGGGGGCGCGCCGCGCGCGAGCGATCCCGCACGTACGGGGCGCGACGGATCGCTCGGCCGCGCCGGCTCGACCCCCCCGCGGGCGCGGGCCGCCACGCCCGGCGAGTCCCGAGGCCGGTGGACTCCGCGGCGCCGACGCGGACTTCCGGGACAGCGTGGTCCGTGCGCTGCGACGGAGATGGAAGCGGACACCCGAGCACGGCGTCTCGGACGCGGCGCGGCAGGAAGCGCAGGGGGTCCGGGGGCGCGGCGGACTTGCCCGCCGGCGCTTCGGCGACGGTCTCCGCGCCAGGACGGCCGGCGGCCTCGCCAAGGACACAGACTGCCTACGTGCCCCGGGCCCGCTCCTCGCTTCGGCGTTTGAGCCCGGCCGCTTCCTGTGCAAGGTACCGCCTGTTGATGCCCCGCATCATCCAGCCGATGATCCGCCCCAAGAGGCCGGCAAATGTCACGGAGAGCGTCACCCGGGAGCGGTGTCCCGCTTCCGTCGGCTCTGCCCAGTGATTCGCCTCGACAACTGCGCCGGGACAGCGGCTGACGAGCCGAAACCCTCGACCCGGTTCGAGCGCCGTGACCGTCCACTCGGCGGGCGGCACCTTCGGCTGCACGATTCGGAGGCGGGCACCGAGCGCCAACGGCGCGCCGGCGTCACCGAGACGCTCTACCCGCGTAACCGTCGGCGTCCACTCAGGCCAGCGCTCGATCTCGCTCAGGACGGCAAACACCACTTCCGGAGGAGCGTCGATCTCTGTTGTGATGCTGAACTGCATTCGTCCTCTCCCGGACCACGTGCCGCCGTCGCTCTCCGACCTTCGCAGGATCGCCGCGCACGCGCGCGAGGTGGCGGCGGAGGTCGCCGCGGATGCAGGGGAGGATGACGGATGCGCAAGGTGACGATGCGGCTCGTGGGCGAGGACGGGAACGCCTTCGCGATCATGGGCCGGTTCAGGCGGGCCGCCCGCGACGCCGGCTGGAGCGCCGACGAGATCTCCGACGTGCTGGAGGAGGCGATGGCGGGCGACTACGACCACCTCCTCGCGGTCATGATGGAGCACGTCGAGGAGCCGGGCGAGGACGAGTGACCCGAAGTCAGCGCGCCGCGTTCTTCTCTGCGTGGGCAGCAGCGATCATCTCCGGCATCTCGCCAAGACCTGCCCACGTCTTCGGCACGAGGAACATGTTCGACGGGTCTAGATAGCGCCGGAAGTGGGCCGCGAGAACATCCATCGGGAGCTCTCGGATGTCACCGCGCCCGATCCCGACCGCCTCGACATGGCACACCTTCCAGCCGAGCGCGTTTAGCGACGGGAGCACATAGCTGTTCCCGCCGACGCGCACGATCTCGACGGCATCGATGCTGCTCACCACGCGCGGCGTGTTGCTGAGGAGGTGTCGGTACGCCGCCTGGGCTTTCTCCGACTTCGTCAGTGCCAACGCCACCGGGATCCTGTCGGTATCGATCCAGAGTCGGATGTCGGAGAGTGCCGGCTTCAATCCCATGAGAGCAAGGGCCAAGGCCCAGTGGGCCACGCTGTTGTCCACGGGGACGAGATGGCGACCTGAGACGTGCTCGACGATGGAACCGCGGTTCCCGGCCGCCTTGCGGATGTAGAGCGGGAATGATCTGTCCTCCGTCCACAGGCGGAGAAGCGTACGCCAGTGATCGCAAGTAGCTTGATCGACCCGCGCGCGCGCCGGATGCGAGAGCCAGGCGGCGGCGAGTGTGGATGCGAGGCGCTGGAGATCCTCGGGCAGGGGATCAGGGCAGGCGTCAACGGCCATCCCGCTATTGTGCCGGACCATGCGCCGACACTGCCAGCCGGTTTGTTCAGGTCGCCCGGTACTCCCCCCGCCCTACCCGCCTCACCGCGCCGCCCTTCGTGACGTAGGCGATCAGCATCGAGGCGTGGCCCCGCTTGATCTTGAACGCCTTCATCACGTCCGGGACGCCGAACGACTTCCGCTTGCCCGCCCACGCCAGGAGCTTCGCGGGGAGGGAGCCCTCCCGGTAGGGACCGGACCCGCCGTTGGTCGCCCTGGCCTTCGCCGCCGGGGCGGCCCGGGATGCGGGAGCGGAGCGGCCGCTGCTGCCGAGCGCCACGGTGATCGCCTTGGCCTGCTTCAGCGCCTTCAGGACCTCGTCGCTGAGCATGATCGTGAGCTTTGCCGTCATGCTGGGAGGATATCGGCTCCTCAGCGCCAAGTCGAACCCCTCCGTGCCGGGACCGTTGGAGTGTGTATGGCCCGCCGGCTCGTCGCGCCACTCATCGTCTCCTGGCTCGCGTGCTGTGGTGATCAGGAGTCACGCCCGACTGATCCGGCAGACCGGCTGGCGGGGCTGGAGGCCGAGGCGCGAGCACTCCTCGCGGAGCATTCGCGCCTGGAGCGACGGAATCTGGATGGAGCTTGGAGTCCGCAGTTGTCAGATCGCCTCAAGGAGATAGACATCCGCCTCGCGGAGTTGGGCCACCAGATCCTGCCGTTCATCAAGGCCGAGGTGCCGTCCGAGGAGCGGGAGATCGTGGAAGAACTCGTGACATACGAGGAGTCATGGCCCCTCCCGGACCTATGGGAAGCCTTCACGGACCTCCAGAGGGAGACGCGGGAGCTGAGAGCAAAGCCGGACCCGCGCCCTGCCGGGGCCTGTACGCCTTCCGCCCAGTTCCACGAACTGTCATGGCTCTCTGACCGGCAGCAAGGCGTGCGCAACGGGCTCAAGGCCGCCTACGGAGTCGAGATCGCGCACCCGAGGTGGTTCCCGCCCAGCACGCCCGCCCGTTGATCGTCCGCCAAGCGCGATAAAATACGCTTATGGGCGAGCGAGGCCCTCCCCCGACCCCCACGCCGGTCCTCGCGATGCGCGGCTCCTGGCGCGCCAACCGCAACCCGGACGAGCCCCGTCCGGAACGCAGCAGGCCCCGCTGCCCCCGCTGGCTCGACGCGAAGGCCAGGGAGGCGTGGGCGCGGCTCGTCCCCCAGCTCGACCGGATGGGGGTGCTCGCCAAGATCGATGGGAACGCCCTCGCCCGGTACTGCCAGCTCTGGAGCCGGTGGAGGAAGGCGGAGGACTTCCTCGCCCAGAACGGGGACACGTATCTCCAGAAGGACGCCTTCGGCAAGGCCACCGGCGTGAAGGCGTACCCGCAGGCCAGGATCGCCGCCAACCTCTCCGAGCAGCTCCTCCGTCTCGAGCAGCACTTCGGCATGACCCCCGCGGCCCGCGCACGCCTCTCCGCGCCGCAACAGGAGGCCCCGCAGGATGACCTCCGGAGCCGCTACCTCCGCGTCGGCGGTTGATTGGCCGAAGACCCTCCGCCTCGTTCCGGGCTACGACCCGTGGGCGACGGCCGGGGAGTGCACGTTCGACGCCTCGGCCGCCGACCGCGCCGTAGGCTTCTTCGCCGAGATGCTCGTCCACGTGAAGGGCGAGTGGGCCGGGAAGCCCTTCGTCCTCGCCCCGTGGGAGCAGGCGATCGTCGGGAACCTCTTCGGGTGGAAGCGCCCGAACCGCACCCGCCGCTACCGGGAGGCATTGATCTACCTCCCCCGGAAGCAGGGGAAGTCCCTGACCGCCTCCGGGCTCGCCCTCTACATGCTCTTCTGCGACGGGGAGCCGGGCAGCGAGATCTACGTGGCCGCGTCCGAACGCGAACAGGCGAAGCTGATCTGGGACGTGGCGAAGCGCCAGGTGCTCGCGAATCCCCTCCTCTCCGACAGCTGCACCGTCTACCAGAACTCCATCGTCATCGAGTCCATGGGCTCGAGCTTCAAGGCGATCAGCGCCGACGCGAACACGAAGCACGGCTACAACTCCCATTGCGTGATCGTGGACGAGCTCCACGCGCAGCAGGACCGCGAGCTCGTGGACGTGCTCGTCACCTCCACGGGCGCGCGCCGGCAGCCCCTCGTCGTCTACCTCACGACCGCCGACTTCGCCCGCGAGTCCATCTGCAACGAGAAGCACGCGTACGCGACGAAGGTCCGGGACGGCGTGATCGAGGACCCTGCCTTCCTCCCGGTGATCTACGAGGCGTCGCCCACCGACGACTGGGCCGACCCGCAGGTCTGGGCGCGCGTGAACCCGAACCTCGGCGTCTCGCTCTCCGTGGAGTACCTCGAGCGGGAGTGCGCGCGCGCCAAGGAGCAGCCCGGCTACCAGAACACCTTCCGCCGCCTCCACCTCAACGTCCGCACCGAGTCCGATGTCGTCTGGATCCCGATCGACAAGTGGGACGCCTGCCGGGCGGACTTCCTGGACACGCCGAGGAACTTCGAGAGCTTGCCCGGCGGCGCCACGAAGAGTGTCCCGTCGGCGAGCCCGATCTCCTCCGCCCCCTCCACCGTGGGGAGGCCGAGGATGACCTTGCCCATGCGCCGCACCTCGTAGTCGCCGGTGCCCGTGAGGTGCGCGGCCAACTTGCGGTACTGGAGGTCACGACTGAACTCCGCTCCGAGGCCCTCAGCCCGGAGGATCATCTCCAGCATCTCGCCGATGTACCCCTCCTCTTCGAGCTCCCGGAGGTGCCGGTCCCATGCGACGTCGGCATCCTCATCCCGCGCGAGGTCGAACCACGGCTTGAAGCGCGCCCGCACTCCCCCGAGCCAGTCGCGGAAGAGCAGCTTCGCGTGTTCGATTCTCGCCTTCATCTGGCCCCGCATGTCGTGCGTCAGCCCCGTGGTGCGTACGGCAGCCCATGCCTCGAAGAACGACGGATCGGCGAGGTCGTGGAACTCGGCCAGCGCCACCCCCCGTCGGTAGGCGCTGACCTCCTTGGCGGTCATCTCGAGGTGGTCGAGGAGCTTCTTCCTGTTCGATACGGACCATGCGTATCTGGCGAACTCACGCGCGCGGTGCGGACTCGCGAGCACGAACTCGTCGAGGTTGCACGACGAGAACAGGATCTCGATGCTGGCGAAGCGTGCCTTCGAGACGTGCCCGTCGTGTAGCGCGCTCCACGCGCTCGTGTCGAGGTAGACCCGCACGCGGGCAGTCGAAGCGGCATGGACGGATGGCGTCATGCGCGTTCGAGGTCTACGAGATACCAGCCGCCGCCCTTGCGCCGCTTCGCGGTCGGCCCGCGCCACTCGCGGCCCTCGAAGTGCGGGTCGTCCAGCAGGCGGACCTTCATCCCCTCGTGGTAGATCACGAAGGGCCTCTGGGCCGGGACGCACTCAACCGGGATGAAGTCGGCTCCCGGCTCGTCCGCGGGTCGATAGTGCCAGATGCCCGCCTCGTCGGGCTTCTCGGACCTCCACTCCGGGTTGTTCTGCCTGTTCGCCATCGTTCTCAGCGGACGTGTCGCACCCACTCCCTCGTTGCCTTCTCAAGTATCGTCGCTACCCGCTCCGCCTCGGCAAGGTTGCTGAAGATCGAGGCGTAGACGTCCTGAGCCTCACCATAGACGGTCACGCTGTACTCCGGCTGGATCGCGAAGGTGTCGCGCCAGGTCCGCATCGTGGCGGCACCCTGCTCGATGATCTTGAGGCACTGGACCAACCGCAGGATACCGTCGCCCAGCAAAGGCTCGATCGCCAACGGATGGTTGAGCAGGAAGGGCTCCACGTCTGGTGTGTACCCTCGGATGTACGCAAGCCACGGTTTGCCCTCTTCGGCGCGCCGCATCAGGAATCGTGCGCCATCCTCCTTGCTCGCCGCCGGACCGAGCTCCTCGAGCTGCCCGCGCACGACGGGAAGTGCCTCGCAGACATCGGCGATCCAGAGTCGCACGTGGCCGCGGACGCGCCCGCGATGGTGGACGAGGGTGACGACGTAGACGACCAAGCCACCGACGACGCCGATGAAGATGCCGAAGAGGATTCCTGCGCCGGGCTCGTCCATCCGCTTCGATTGTCCACCTCCCTCGGACCACGGTCCTGAGGAATCCGCCGGAGTGGGCCGCACCCGCCCCCCGAGCCCGCGGCGGCGAGGGGATGTTGCACGTGTGCCCGAGGCTCCGCTCACGGGCTCAGGTCACTTCCAGTGCGAGGTGAGGTAGGCGCGCACCTCGCCCGCGATCTGGTCGAGACTATCGACCAGGCGCTTCTGCGTCCCGTCGGAACGAAAACGGTTCGCCGCCATCTCGAGCGCCCGGGCGGTCCGCTCCGACCACGTCACGCGGTAGCGTTGGATGGCGCCAGCCGCATCCCCGACGAGCACGGCGTCCTTGCTCGGGTCGAAGGTCTCGAGGGCCAGGGTCGGCGCCTCGATGACGGCGGCGAACATCCCGGTGTCAAGGCCGCGACGGCGGATCGCATCGACGACGACAAGGGCGGGAAAGCGGTCCTTGGCACCGGACATCGAGTCGAGGAACGGCCGCAGCTCGGCGAGCCGGCCGGGTTCGACCGTCTGGCCCAACGCGATGAGCAGGGAGTAGTCGGGCGGCCCCGAGCTCTCCGTGCGCCGGCCGAGGATCTCCATTGCAAGCGCATAGCACTCGGCCGGGCGCGTGGAGCCGTGCCCCGGCAACCAGCGCAGGGCATCCGCGTCGTTCGGGTGCGCCCGCAGCAGCTTCTCGAAGGCGGCAGCCGCGACCGGGTTCTTCGCAAACGCAACGTAGGAAACCGCCGCGTTGCGATCGGGGACGGCACCGAGGAGCCAGTCGATGTCCTCCGCCCCGCCGTGGGCCGCCACGAGCTGCAGCCACGCGGACGAGGAGGGGCCCGGCACCGACGCCTCGAAACGCCTGCGCGCCGCCGCCAGGACTCCGGGCACCCCGCTATCGAGCAGCGCCTGCGCGAATGCATACGACGCTGCGTCAGGAAGAGGAGTGGACACGTCGGCCATCACCTCGACGAGGCGGGCGTGGGCACGGGGGTCGCGGGACCTCCCGAGCGCGCGCACCAGGGCAAGGAACAGCGCGGCGTCGCCGTTCTCGATCGCCGTGCCAAGGCGGTTGAGAAGGACATCGACCTCCGCCGTCCCGAAGGCGCCGGCGCCGGCCGCGGCATCGATCTCCGTCGCGCTCCCGGCGCCAAGGACGTCGATCAGGGGGGGGGCCGGGGGCGTGATCGCAGTGGGTGCCGGTTCATCCCTCGTCGTTACGCCGTTGCGCGTAGGGGCCCTCTCCCGCTCGCGGGTCTCCGACGGCCTCGCGCCCCACAGCGCGTAGCCGACGCCGAGGCCCGCGATGAGGCCCACGACGAGAGTCGGAGCGCGTCCCATGGACCGACCCTGCGACTCGCTGCGTGCCACAACCGACGACGGTAGCAGAGGTCCGCCAGGAAGTGCACCGCACGCTTCCGACGCCCGAGCGCGAACCGCCTCCACGGGCCCTAACCCATTGGTCGTGGACGGGTTGCGCCGCCCCCGAGCCCGCGGCGGCGAGAGGCAGCCAACTGGCTATGCGATGGCCAAGAGCCAGTAGAACGCGGCCACGAGGGCAGCCGGCGCGCCTATCAGCCCGATGAGCCACGACGGACCAGGAGAGTTCCGGCGCAGGCCGAGGAACTGCGAGAGCACAAGCATCGGGAGAACGATCGCACCCCACCCTGGTGAACCGACGAGCCTCCCGCTGCGTGCCCCCGTCACGATGCCGGCGACAACGACCAGCGACGTGAGTGTAACGACGACCAAGCCGACGCGCCTCGGCCAGTCTCTGGTCTGAGCGGCATCACCGTGCGACATGCGTCCTCATCGTAGACCGGCGCAGACCGCGCATCCGAGGAACTTCAGGAGGAGGGGCACCGCCATCATGCTACTGCGGCCGTGCCATGTGCCGCCGCGATAGAATCACGGCGTGCCGGCGCGCCGCGTCCTGCGCCCCCTTGCCGTGTTTGCCGCGCTCGGAGTCGCGGTCTTGGCAGCATGGGCATCGCGCCGAGCGATCTGGCCGCGGGCAGAACCGCATCAGGGCGAAGAGGAGAGCCTCGCACCGGCTTCACCCGGCGGCTCGGCTGCCGTGGAGCCACACGCTGAGGCGGCCCCGAAGGGAACTGCCCTCGCCGTGTCGCAGGGCGGTCATCTGGCTCTGGTCGAGGTCCTGGGGGAGGCGCGGGACTCTAGGGATGAAGCCTGTGCCGTATGCGTGAGTCCAGACGGCACCACGCTCGTCGCCGGGTACGAGTACGGCTCCCTCCGCGTCTGGGACATCAGTTCCGGGGCATCGAGGCTCGTCCGGACGTTCGACGCGCACAGCGGCCGCGTCGTGACCGTGGCGTGGAGTCCAGACGGCCACCGTGTAGCGTCGGCCGGTCGGGCCGACACCGTGCTCTGGGACCCGTGGACAGGTCGCGAGACGCGCAGGATCCCGAGGAAGCTGTCTACGAAGCTCTTTGATCTCGCCTTTAGCCCGGACGGGTCCTCCCTGTATGCGACCGGGCAACCCATCGGTATCGATGTCTGGGATCCCGCCACCGGAGAGAGGGCTCGTACGTTGTTCGGCGAGCCGCCGGCGATACGGATTGGTCCCAAGGCCCCGATCGGCGGCAGCGGCCATATGGCAAGTCAGCTTGCAGTCGCTCCCGATGGTTCGTGGGTCGCAGGGGCGGTCGGCTTCGATCCACTGCAGATCATCGACACTAGGTCCGGCCGTCTCATCAAGCGCCTGACCGGCTTGGAGCACCCCGCGACGCATGTCACGGCCACCTCCAACGGAAGCCTCCTGGCGATCTCGGAAGGCACGCTGCACGTCTGGGACACGAGTACGTGGGAAGAAGTCGCCTCCATCAAGGGGCCGAGCGGTCGAGTCGCGGCAACCGAAGACCGAGCCTCGGCGATCTGCACTATTCCGGAGGCGAGCACCTTGACCATCTGGAGCCTGCAGAGCAGGACCCTCCTCGACGAGATCGACGTCGGAAGCAAGCCCCTCGCGCTGGCCGTTCGCGGGCGAGCGATCTCGGTCGGCTGCGAGGATGGGACCGTTCGGCGCTACGAGCACCGGCCGTAACGTCCGGTCTCTCAAAAGAAGCGCATCACCGAGCGCATCAGGGCGTTCCCGGCGGGGTCGGCGCCGAGGTCCCCTCTCGCCCTAAGTCTTTGCCTGTGGTAAGGTTGCGCGAACAGGGGGCCGTAGCTCAACCGGATAGAGCAGCGGACTCATAAT
>WYBS01000082.1 GCA_011525755.1 Planctomycetaceae bacterium | reverse complement strand
TACTCCTGGCCGGGGTTCTCCGCGAAGAACTTCCGGAACGCCGCCTCCTCCTCGAACATCGACGACCCGTCGGAGAACGCGGCGAGGCGGCCTTCGCCGCGCTCCCGCCCGCCGTCCGACGGCCTCCTGTCCCACACCACCGGAACGCGGACGTAGGACTTGCGGTCGCGCACGCCCTTGTACCTCTGGTAGGGGAAGTTCCGGTAGTCGCCCGCCTCGATCTCCTTCCACGTGGGCCCCTTCCCCGTGCGCGAGCTCGTGCACGTGTCGACGATCTCCTTCGTGTCGGTCATCTCCTTGCGGAGGATCGCATAGACGTCGATCCGGCCATCGGGCGCGAGCGGCACCTCCTCGGTCACGAGGAGCAGCGCCGCGATATTCCTGAGGTCGATCGTGTCCTCGAGCCTTTGCGCCACCGTCTGGCTCTTCGGCGTCAGCACGATCAGCAGCGGAAGGATCCGGGTCACGAACAGCGCGGCGGCGGCGATGACAACAACGAGGATGACGATGTTCCTCGTGGAGGAGCGGCGCGGCTGCTCCGGCAGCGGCGCATCGTCTTCGCGGGGTTCCACCATGGCCGACAGCATAGGGAAAGCGGAGCGCGCGCGCCCGGACGGGGGGAATCCGCAGGCGGGCGCGGGCAGGGGCGCCGGCAGCAGCGGTTTCCCGCGGCCCCCGGCCCCTTGGCCCTCACGGGCCTCGGGATACCGGAGGGCGCGGGGCCGCTACCGGTTCGCCGTCCCGCGGCGGGCGAGGATGCGGCGGTCCGCCTCCGTGCGTGCCGCCGGCGCGCCGGGCTTCGCGCCGCGGATCGCCTCGACGATGCGCGCGTCGGGCTCGTACGGCTCGGGGTTCCCGATCGCGTCCTCGAGCACGAGCGCGCGCGCGTCCTTCGGCAGGAGGGAGAGCGCCTCCGCGTTCCGCTTCCGCGCGAGCGAGCGCGCGCCGCGCTCGAGGTGGATCGAGGTCTCGGCGTTGAGGATCGCGACGAGCCGCCCCGTCGCGTCCGCGTGCGCCTTCAGGAGCACCGCGTCCCCCGGCGCCCCCTCGATTCCCTTCCAGGCGAGCGTGCGCGCCCGCCGGAAGTGCGGCTTCGCCGCCTTGAGCGCGCGAAGGAGCTCGGAGCCCTTCGCCTCGTGCGCGGCGACGAGGGCCTTCTCGCCCTTCGCGAGCGCGGCTTCGACGCGCGACGGCGCGTCCGCGAGCGCCGCGGAGGCGAGCAGGAGGAGAGCGATCGACGCGAGCCTCATGACCGACACACGCGCAACCTCCGTGCCGCCGCGCGAACCCGCCTCGCGGGCGGAAACAGGGGGGCTCCGGGGGCGGAAAGCGTCAGGATTCTTTACTCTTCCGCGCGTTGCGGCGGCATTAGAATCCACGCGTCGCCCGGGATGCCGGGCACGAAGGGAGGACTGCGATGCCGCTCAACCGCCGCGAACTTCTGACCGGGATGGGGCCGCTCGCCGCCGCCGGCTGGATCGGGCTCTCCGCGATCGACGCGATCGCGCAGGAGGGCGAGAAGGCGCCCGCCGAGGCCGCCCCCTACACGCTCCCGCCGCTGCCCTACGCGTACGACGCGCTCGAGGCGGCGATCGACAAGGAGACGATGACGCTCCACCACGATATCCACCACGCGGGGTACGTGAAGGGGCTCAACGCGGCGCTCGAGAAGCTCGACGCGGCGAGGAAGGGCAACGACTACGCGGCGGTGAAGGCGCTCTCGCGCGAAGTCGCGTTCCACGGCTCGGGGCATCTCCTCCACTGCATCTTCTGGACGAACATGACTCCCGAGAAGACCGAGCCGAAGGGCACGCTCAAGCGGATGCTCGAGCGCGACTTCGGGTCGGTCGACGCCTTCAAGGCGCACTTCGGGAACGCCGCGAAGCAGGTCGAGGCGTCGGGCTGGGGCATCCTCGGCTGGGAGCCGCTCTCGCGGCGCCTCCTCGTCCTCGAGGCCGAGAAGCACCAGAATCTCACGGTCTGGGGCGTCCATCCCCTCCTCGTGATCGACGTGTGGGAGCACGCCTACTACGTGAAGTACCGGAACCGCCGCGCGGAATACGTCGACGCCTTCTGGAACGTCGTCAACTGGGACGACGTGGCGAGAAGGCTCGACGCGGCGGCGAGGTAGCCATGCCGGCGCCTCTCCCCTGCACCGCGCTCCGCTGGCGCTGCGCCCCGGAGTCGCTCCCGTTCGAGACGACGGCGGACGTCGAGCCGGTCGCCGGCGTGATCGGCCAGGAGTCCGCGGTCGACTCGCTGCGGTTCGGCCTCGAGTGCGGCGCCCCCGGCCAGAACGTCTTCATCCGCGGGCTCACGGGCACGGGCCGCCGCACGCTCGTCCGGCGGCTGCTCGAGCAGATGCAGCCGTGCTGCGACAGCAAGTTCGACCGCTGCTACGTCCACAACTTCGCGCAGCCCGACCGCCCGCGCCTGATCACGGTGCCGGCCGCGACGGCACGCGCGTTCCGGCGCCGCGTCCACGAGCTCGCGGAGTTCATCCGCGACGACCTCACGAACGCCCTCGACAGCGACGCGCTGAAGGCGCGCCGCGAGTCGCTCGAGAAGCGCGAGAAGGCCGAGGTCGAGGCGATCACGCAGCCCTTCGAGCGCGACCTCCGCGCCGCCTCGCTCGCGCTCGTGACGATCCAGCTCGGCCCCGTCGCGCACACGACGATCTTCCCGGTCTCCAACGGGAAGCCCGTCCCGCCGGAGGAGTTCGAACAGCTCCGCTCCCAGGGCAAGATCACCGAGGTCGAGTACGACGCCTTCCTCGAGCGGCGCGAGGCGTTCCAGAAGCGTCTCGAGGACGTGACGGGCAAGATCCGCGAGATCCGGCGGAAGCACGCGCGGTCGATCCAGTCGATCGTCGAGGAGACGGCGCGTGCGCTGCTCGGAGACATGGCGCGCGAGATCCTCAAGGACTATCCGGGCGAGGACGTCCGCCGCTTCCTCTCCGATATCGTGGACGACGTGGCGGAGAACCGCCTCGGCGGCGACGGCGGCGTCGATCCGGTCGAGATCTACGGCGTGAACATCGTGCTCGAGCACGAGCAGGACAGCAAGTGCCCGATCGTCATCGAGGGCAACCCGACGATCCTGAACCTCCTCGGGACGGTCGACCGCGAGTGGGGGCCGCGCGGCACCGTGCGGAGCGACTACCGGATGATCCGCCCCGGCTCCCTGCTGCGCGCCGATGGCGGCTACCTGATCCTCGACGCGCGCGAGGTGCTCACGGAACCGGGCGCCTGGCGCGCGCTCGTGCGGACGCTCAAGAACGGGTCGCTCGAGATCGTGCCGCCGGAGCTGAGCTTCGCGCTCGTGACGACGGCGCTCAAGCCGGAGCCGATCCCGGTGAAGATCCGCGTCATCCTGCTCGGCGACAGCTCCCTCTACTACCTCCTCGACGCCTACGACGCGGACTTCCCCCACCTCTTCAAGGTCCTCGCGGACTTCGACAACGAGATCGTGCGCGAGCCCGAGGGGGTTCGGCAGTACGCGGGCGTGCTCGCCCGTATCGCACGCGACGAGTCGCTTCTGCCTTTCCACAAGACCGCCGTGGCTGCGATCGTCGAGCACGGCGCGCGCATCGCCGCGCGGCGCGGCAAGCTCACGGCGCGGTTCAGTCGCGTGGCGGACATCGCGCGCGAAGCGGCGTTCCTCGCGAGGAAGGCCAGTCGCAAGGCCGTGCTCGGGGAGGACGTGCGCAGCGCCGTCGAGCGCACCAAGGCGCGCGCCGACCTGCCGTCGCGCCGGTTCCGGGAGTATCTCGCGGACGGCACGATCAAGGTGCAGACCAAGGGCTCGGTCGTCGGGCAGGTCAACGGCCTCGCGGTCATCAGCGCGGGCCCGCTCACCTACGGCTTCCCCGCCCGCATCACGGCGACGATCGGCGCCGGCAGCGCGGGCATCGTGAACATCGAGGGCCAGGCGCAGCTCTCCGGCGCGATCCACACGAAGGGGTTCCACATCCTCGGAGGGCTGCTGCGCCACCTCCTCCAGACCGACCACCCGCTCGCCTTCTCCGCGTCGCTCGCCTTCGAGCAGAGCTACGGCGGCATCGACGGCGACTCCGCATCCGGCGCGGAGATCTGCTGCCTCCTCTCGGCGCTCACGGGCATCCCCATCCGTCAGGACCTCGCGATCACGGGCGCGATCGACCAGGTCGGCCACATGGAGGCGATCGGGGGCGTGAACGAGAAGATCGAGGGCTTCTTCGACACCTGCAAGGACATGGGCCTCACCGGCACGCAGGGCGTCGTGATCCCGCTATCGAACGCGGGCGACCTGATGCTCCGCCCCGACGTCGTACTGGCGTGCGGCGAGGGGAGGTTCCACGTCTATGCGGTCGACACCGTCCACGAGGCCCTTGAGGTGCTGACGGGCATGCCCGCAGGGCAGCGGGACGAGAACGGCACCTATCCCGAGGGCACGATCCTCGCACAGGCGGTGGAGCGGGCGCGGGACTACTGGGTCAAGTCTCTCTACCGCCCGGAGATCGTCATGGAAGAGGAGGGGGGCGCCGAGGGCGAGGGAGAAGAGGGGAGCTGAGGCACGTGCGTGTCCCACGTGTTTGTCCCATGCGGCACATGACCGTCCTAACGTGATGTAGAATAACGGCTTAGGTCGCGGTAGCGCGGCAGCTCCGTCCGCACCTCCTGGGTTCCCCGGGCCCCTCCCATCTCCGGACGAAGTAGGCTTGACAACTCCAACTGGACGGGTAGCCTTCCCGTTGAGTTAGATATGCCTAACAGCTCCGCCAACGAAGATTACCTGAAGGCGATCTTCCACCTCGGCCGCGAAGGCGACGGCCGCGTCCACACGACGGACCTGGCGCGCCATCTCGGCGTCTCGAAGCCGTCGGTCACGTCGATGCTCAAGCGGCTCGCGGGGAAGGGGCTCGTCGACTACTCGAGCCGCCGCGGCGCGACACTCACCGAGGAGGGCCGGCTCGCGACGATGCGGGTCGTCCGGCGCCACCGGCTCCTCGAGACCTTCCTCGTCGAGGTGCTCCACCTCGACTGGTCGGAGGTGCACGCGGAGGCGGAGGTGCTCGAGCACCACCTCTCCGCGCGCATGGTGGACGCGATCGACCGGCTGCTCGGGCACCCGTCGGAGGACCCGCACGGCCATCCGATCCCCGACGCGCAAGGCCGCCTCCGCACGCGCGAGCTCGTGCCGCTCGGGGAACTCGCGGCGGGCGAGCGCGGGACGGTGCGCGAGGTGCGCACCGCGGAGTCGGGGCGCCTCCAGCGCTGGAAGGAGCTGGGCCTCGTGCCGGGCGCCGCGCTCGTCATGCGCGAGCGGCAGGACCTCGAGGACGTGATGCACGTCCTCGTCGGCGACCGCGAGCTGGCGACGGGGACGGAAGGCGTCGACGGCGTCTTCGTGGAGCGCGAGGAGTAGCCATGGGCGACCCGCTGCTGAACCTCGTCGTCTTCGCCCTCGCGGCGGCGGCCGCGACCGCGGTGTTCTGGCCGACGCACGGCCTGCTCGCGCGGAGCCGGCGCCACCGGCAGCTCGCCGGCCGCATCCTCCTCGAGGACGCGCTGAAGCACATCCACCACCAGCAGAAGGCCGACCAGCCCTGCACGCTCGCGAGCCTCGGCGGTGCGCTCGAGATCGCGTCGAGGCGCGCGGTCGAGCTCGTCACGCGGATGCAGGACGCCCGGCTCGTCCGCGTGGCCGACGGCCGGATCCTGCTGACCGACGAGGGGCAGCGCTACGCGCTCGACGTGATCCGCGCGCACCGGCTCTGGGAGCGCTACCTCGCCGACGAGACGGGCGTCGACCCGCTCGAGTGGCACATGCGCGCCGAGGAGCAGGAGCACACGCTCACGCGCGAGGAGGCCGACGCGCTCGCGGAACGGCTCGGGAACCCGCGCTTTGACCCGCACGGCGACCCGATCCCGACCGCCGACGGCACCATGCCTCTCGAGCCCGCCGTGCCGCTCGCCACGCTCGCGCCCGGCGAGCGCGCGGTCGTGACCCACGTCGAGGACGAGCCCCACGCGGTCTACGCGCAGCTCGTCGAGCTCGGGATCTGCCTCGGCATGGAGATCTCCGTGGTCGAGCGCGGCGACGAGCGGATCCTTTGCGAGGCGGACGGCAGGAGGCTCGTCCTCCCGCCGCTCGTGGCCCAGAACGTCTCGATCCGGCGACTCGAGGGGGCTCCGGGGGCCGGCGACGAGAAGCTCGTCTCGCTCGAGCCCGGCGAGAGCGCGGAGGTCACGCGGCTCTCCCCGATGTGCCGCGGCCTCGAGCGCCGCCGCCTCATGGACCTCGGCATCCTGCCGGGGACGCGCATCGAGCTCGAGCGCGAGGGCCTGTCCGGCGGGCTCAGGGCGTATCGCGTGCGCGGGACCGTCATCGGGCTCCGCGACGAGCAGGCCGGGATGATCGGCATCCGCCGCGCGCCGGAGAGCGGCAGGAGGGCGTCGTGACGATCCGCAACGAGTGCCCGCCCTCCGCGTGCGCGGGCTGCCAGCACCACGCGGGCCACCTCGTGAAGCTCGGCGTGGACATGGGCAAGTTCGACTACGTCGTCTCGCTCGCCGGCAACCCGAACACGGGCAAGAGCACGGTCTTCAACGCGATCACCGGGCTCCGGCAGCACACGGGCAACTGGCCGGGCAAGACCGTCGCGCGCGCGGAGGGCGGGTTCGCCCTCGGCGGCCGGCGCTTCAAGCTCGTGGACCTCCCCGGCACGTACTCGCTCATGTCCATGACCGTGGACGAGGAGATCGCGCGCAACTTCATCCTCTTCGCGCGGCCCGACGTCACGGTCGTGGTCGTGGACGCGACGCGCCTCGAGCGCAACCTGAACCTCGCGCTCCAGGTCCTCGGGATCACGGACCGCGCCGTCGTGTGCCTCAACCTCATCGACGAGGCGAGACGCCACGGCCTCTCGATCGACCACCGGCGCCTCGCGAAGGACCTCGGCGTGCCCGTGGTCCCGACCGCGGCGCGCTCGCGCGAGGGGGTCGACGAGCTGCTCGCGACGATCGCGGGGGTCGCGACCGGCGAGATCGCGTGCCGGCCGCGGCGCCTGGAGCACCGCTCGAAGACGGCGGAGCGCGTCGTGTCGACCGTCGCGCGGGACCTCGAGGCGGCGTTCCCGGGCCTCTCGAACGCGCGCTGGGTCGCGCTCCGCGTGCTCGACGGCGACCCGAGGATCGAGGAGGCGCTCTCGTCCGGCGAGATCCCGGGCGTGACCCCGGCCCCCGAGGCCCCCTCCGCTTCCGCGCGCCGGATCCTCGACCGGGCCAGGTCCATGCGCTGGGAGATCGGCCCCGGATTCCACGACTCGCTCGCGGAGGACCTCTACACGGAAGCGGCCCGGATCGCGGATCGCGCCGTGTCCGTCGAGGGCAAGGCGCGCCGGTTCGACCTCGACCGGGCGATCGACGACATCGTCACGAGCCGCTGGCTCGGGTTCCCGGTGATGCTCGGTCTCTTGACCGTCATCTTCTGGCTCACGATCGCCGGCGCCAACGTGCCGTCCGCACTGCTCGCCACGCTGCTCATCGACAAGCTCCAGCCCCTGCTGCACGCGGCGGGGGACTGGATGGGGTTCCCGGGGTGGCTCTCGGGATTCCTCTTCGACGGCGTGTACCTCGCGACCGCGTGGGTCATCTCCGTGATGCTGCCGCCGATGGCGATCTTCTTCCCGCTGTTCACGCTCCTCGAGGACTTCGGGTACCTCGCGCGCGTGTCGTTCAACCTCGACGGGCTCTTCAAGCGCGCGGGCGCGCACGGCAAGCAGGCGCTCACGATGAGCATGGGGTTCGGCTGCAACGCGGCGGGCGTCGTCGCGACGCGCATCATCGACAGCCCGCGCGAGCGGCTGATCGCGATCCTCACGAACAACTTCGCGCTCTGCAACGGGCGGTGGCCGACGCAGATCCTCGTCGCGACGATCTTCCTCGGCGGCCTCGTGCCGGCGCACCTCGCGGGGCTCGTCTCGGCGGGGGCGGTCGTCGGGATCGCCGTGCTCGGGGTGGCGATGACGTTCGTGGTGTCCTGGCTGCTCTCGCGCACGGTGCTCAAGGGGCAGCCCTCGACGTTCAGCCTCGAGCTCCCGCCCTACCGGCCGCCGCGCATCCTGCGGACGCTCTACACGTCGATCATCGACCGCACGCTGATCGTGCTCTGGCGCGCGGTCATGTTCGCGGCGCCGGCCGGCGCGGCGATCTGGCTCAGCGGCAACCTTCACGTCGGCGGGGCGAGCATCGCGGAGCACCTGATGCGGTGGCTCGACCCGGTCGGCGTGCTCGTCGGGCTGAACGGGGTGATCCTCCTCGCCTATGTCGTGGCGATCCCGGCGAACGAGATCGTGATCCCCACGATCCTCATGCTCACGGTCATGGCGGGACGGATGGCAGGGGGCGCGGGGGCAGGCGTGATGTTCGAGCTCGATGACCCGACGGACGTGAAGAACCTGCTCGTCGCGGGCGGCTGGACGACGCTCACGGCCGTGAACCTGATGCTCTTCAGCCTTCTCCATAACCCGTGCAGCACGACGATCTACACGATCTGGAGGGAGACGCGCTCGCGGAAGTGGACGGCGGTGGCCGCGCTGCTGCCGCTCGTCCTCGGCTTCGCGGTGTGCTTCGTCGTGGCGCAGGTCTGGCGGTTGTAGGGGCGCGCTCCGGGGGCGGCTCGGCGGCCCGCCCGCCGCTCCGCCGCCGGCTCCCGCACCGGGCTCGACGGTCCCGTCCTCGAGCTCGAAGGTCCGGCCCGAGTCCTCCCCGTTCCGGACGGCGCTCGGGAGCGCGGCCACGGGAACGTGAACCGGCCGGCCGCGTGTGCCAGCGCGAGATGCGGGCCAAGGCACGCGCCCCCGGTCCCCCTGTCGATCGATTCCCGTACCCGACGCGTCGAAGTGACGTAGATTGCCGACGTGACGCGGCGGCGCGCCTGGATCTGCTGGGGGCTCATCGCGGGCTCGTGGATCGTTGAAACGGCGGTCGGGATCCTGGCCCACGTCCCCCGTCCGGAGATCGCCGTCCCGCCGCGCGCGACGCCGCCTGCCTGGGCCGTCGCGGCCGCTTGCGTCGTCGCCTGCCTGCTGGTCGCCGCGGCCGCCAGCCGGCGCGTACGCGCCTGCCTGCGCGTGCGCCCGCGCCTGTCACGGCCGTCCGTGCACGGCGACGCCTACCTCGAGGCGTTCACCCTTTGCGCTGTGCTGGACGTCGCGGTGCTTCTCGCCGTCGGTGTGCTCATCCGCATGGCCATCCGCCATGCCTGGAGCGACCGGACGTGGACCATCGTGTTGATGTTCGCAGGCCGCCTCCCGGACGCGGCCGCCATCGCCTACGCCTTCGCACGCGCCCGGTCGGTTCGGGCTCCTCTCGCGGAGTGGGGCTGGAAACGCGGGGGCGGCGCCCTGCGCGAGTTGTCGGTCGGCGTGCTCACGGGAATCCTCATCTGGCTCGTCTGGCAGCTGCGAGACGCCGTCGTCGAGCCTAACGACACGAGCACGTTCCTCGGGTGGTCGATGGCCTCGAGCGTGACCCTGACGCCGATCTTCGAGGAGACGATCTGCCGCGGTGCGCTCTATCGCTATCTCCGAGATCACATGAGCTGGCTGCCGACCGTGATCTTCAGCTCGGCGCTGTTCGCCGCGATGCACTCGGCTTCCCGAATGCCGCACGCGTACGCAGCTGGGCTCGCGTACGGGCTGCTCCGGGAGTGGAGGGGATCGCTCGTTGCGCCCGTCGCGGCACACGCGTCGTGGAACGCGCTCGCCATCGCTGCCTGCGGTGGCCCCTTCGGGTAACGCCGAGGAGCACCGACCGGAAGAAAACCTTACGCCCGTGCGGCACGCGTGCCGCACCCTTCCGCCCTAACCCGTTGCCGTGCGGCGGCTTGCGTCCTTGGCCTCCGTGAAGGACACGCCGCCGCAGAATCCGGCGTAGTCGATGTAGCCGGGGAAGGGGCGGCCCTCCGCGCACCACTGGCACTCGGGGTTCGCGCGGATCTTCAGCTCGCGGAAGGTCGCAGCCAATGCGTCGTACACCAGCAGCCGGCCGTAGAGCACGTCGCCCTGCTCGAGGATCAGCTTGATCGCCTCCACCGCCTGCAGGAGCCCGATGATCCCCGGCAGCACGCCCAGGACGCCCGCGTCCGCGCACGACTGCGTCATGTCCGCCGGCGGCGGCTCCGGGTAGAGGCACCGGT
>WYBS01000081.1 GCA_011525755.1 Planctomycetaceae bacterium | reverse complement strand
GGCGACATCGAGCGCGCGGGCGTGCGCGTGGTGCTCGTGCACTTCGACGATGCGGGCGATCTCGCACCCTTCGATCTCGCGTACGTGGCGCGGGTGTCCGACCCGGAGCGGAGGCTCTACGCGCATTTCGGGCTCGGTTCGTCGCCGAAGGGGCTCCTGCGTCGCGAGGCGCAGGAGGCGGGCGTGTTCCTGCTGCGGGACGGCGCGGTGGTGCGCGAGGGACGGGGCGACGCGCCCGACTACCGCGCCATCGCCGGGATCTGATCGCGCACAGCATGATCACTACCGGCAAGAGGGCCCGATCATTCGGCTAATCGTCGAACGTCCATGCGAGGTTCTCCTCCTCGAGCGTCTCCCAGTCCGCCCCTTCCTGGGCGCGGACGCGTTTCGCGGCGCGGATCCGCACGCCGGTGTCCGTGCGTTCGTAAAGGAACGGCAACCCGCTGAACGGGTCGAGGGGCATCTCGCCCATGGCATCGAGGCCGTGCGGCCACGCGCCCTTCGTCTGCCGGTGCTCGAGGAGCGCCATGACGACGCGCGTCAGCCGTTGCGTGGCGACCCGCTTGACGTGGACTTCGAGCAGGCGTGGGAGGACCGCAGCGGTGAGCTGGGTGACGAGGCACGTTGGGTCCTTCGTCGCGCACCGTTCCCTCAGCAGCGTGGCGTCGCGCAGCACCTCCTCCGGCGGCTTCCCCGCAAGCTCGATCGCCTCCTCGAAGAGATCGAGCGCACGGTTGGCGTCGCGATAGAGGAGGAGCCGCCAGCCGGGACTCCTGTGCAGCACGCCCTTCATCGGGAGGTAGTCGTCGAGGATGGTCTTCCTGCCCGAGCGGAGGGCGTCCACGGTCCAGAGGACCACCACGCGTTCCTGCCCGAGCGCCTCGGCGAGGGGACCCGTCCCGGGCGCCCGTGCGAGCCGCGGGTCGACGATCCTCCGGAACTCGGCGGCGTCGAACCCCTGTTGCCTCGAGGCACCCCTCAGGAACCTGGCCGGGTAGCAGATGACCGTCTCGGAGACGAGGTGCCCGATCACCATAGGGATCCGGCAGCGCTCTCCCAGATCGAGGGCGAGGACCGCCGCCTCGGCCGCCCGCCGGGTCCGCCCCTTCTCGTCCGCGTCGAGATCCACGCGCAGGGACAGATGGTGCATCGCCTCCTGGAGCCACCAGATCTCGTCGAAGCGGGCCTCGGGACCCTTCGCCCACTCGCGGTCCACGTGCCAGCGCGGGCGTTTCGGCACCTCCGCGAGCATCTCGAAGTAGGGCTTCAGCGATTCAAGGTACGCCCGCATCTCCTCGATCTGCTCGGGCCCAGCTTCCGCCGGGTCCAGGTAGGGGTGCGGGCTCTCCCGCTGCCTGAGGAACGCCGTGGCCTCGGCGAGGAGCACGGCTGCGTTCTCCTCGTCGGACACGCGCGGCGTGGCCAGGTCCTCGTGCCGCGCAGGCTGGCCGGCCGCCCGCAGCGCCTCGACGCGTGCCTCGTAGGCGTGCCGCAGCGGCTCGCCGAGCCAGTGGACGAGAAGGAGCAGTCCGATGGCCAGTCCATCCACGGCGCGTCCATTGTAGGCGGCGGACCCGCCTGCCGCTCGCCCCGTCGATCGGCGTCAGTGTGGCAACCGGTCGCGCAGGTGGCCGTAGACCCACGTGCCGAGGAGCGCCGAGAGAAGCGCCACGACCATCACGCCCATTCCCGTGCCGAGGAGCGCGAACATCGGCCCCGGGCAGGTGCCGACGAGCCCCCAGCCGAGCCCGAAGATCGTGCCGCCGATCCAGTAGCGCCGCCCCGTGCCGAGCTCCTTCCCGGGGATCGCGAGACCGCGGTACCGCTTCACGAGCGCGACGCCAAGGGCCGCGACGGCGACCGCCGAGCCGAGGATGCCGTACATGTGGAAGCCCTGGAACCGGAACATCTCCTGGATCCGGAACCACGACACCGCCTCGCTCTTCACGAGCACGACGCCGAAGAGCGCGCCGAGGACGACGTGGCGGAGGACCCCCTCCCCCGGAGCCCCCTCCCTTCCCTCGACGGTGCGCGCCTCGATCTCCGCGATGCTCACAGGATCACCCGCAGCAGGAGGTGCGTCGAGACGAGCCCTCCCGCGAAGAAGCCGACGACCGCGACGAGGGACGACAGCTCGAAACAGGCGAGCCCCGTGATCGCATGTCCCGACGTGCAGCCGCCCGCGTAGCGCGCGCCGAACCCGACGAGGAAGCCGCCGAGGACGACGCAGACGAGCCCGCGCACGGTCGCCAGGGATCCGAGGTCGAACGGCGCGAGGCCCTCGACGCGCACGCCGAGATCCGCGAGGTCTCTGTGCGTCGCGGCGGAGACGTGCGCGGGGCCCTTGTCCCACGCGCAGGCGATCCCGCCGAGCGCGATGCCGAGGACGAAGGCGAGGTTCCAGAGGCCCGCGCGCCGCCAGTCGTAGCGGAAGAACTCCGTTTTGCCGGGGAGCGCGGCCGCGCACATGTGGCGGAAGACCGCGGAGATGCCGAACTCGCGGCCGCCGAGGAGCAGCAGCGCCGGCACGAAGAGGCCGATGAGCGGGCCCGACACGTACCAGGGCCAGGGGCGAGCGAGGAAATCCATCGCCCCATGCTACCGGGTGAGGGGGCGCGGGGGAGAGGGCGTCGAACCGCCGGCCGTGTTCCACGTTCCCAAGGGGTGGCCATGCGTGCGGTGCTCTCCGTCTTCGTGCTCACGACGGCCGCGGTGGCGTGGGCCGCGGCCGCCCACACCGGCTCCGCCCGCGCGGCCCGCCGTCCGCCCGGCGGCGCGGCGGCGATGAATCTCCCGGAGGAGCCGCACGCCGCGCGGCGCGAGGGGGATGCGCCGGACGAGGAGGGCGAGGTCCCGGCGGCGTCGGCGTTGCGCGAGGGTGCGCTCGGCATCGCGGTCCACCCTCCGCCCGCCGATGCCGTGGACGTCGAGGTGGTCGTCATCGACGGCGAGAGCGGCGACGTGATCGACCGCATGTGGACGAACGCGGAGCGCGGACCCGAGGCGATCGTCGGGTACCACGTCTACGCGCCGGACCGGTACGTCGCGGAGGCCTTGTTCCGCGAGGTCAAGACGCGCGTCTCCCGCCGGGCGGAGCGGATGCGCGTCGTGGAGCCGCTGCGGCGCGAGGCGGACATCCGCGTGCGCGTCGTGGACACGGAGGGCCGGCGCGTCGCGGGCGCGCGCGTGGTCGAGGCGTTCCTCGGCGGCGGCCCGCCCGGGATCATCGCGCTCGATGCCCCTCCCCCCGAGCCCGAGCCAGAACCCGAGATCCCGGAGGAGCAGGAAGTCGACATCGGCGCCACCGTCCCGCAGACACGGTCGTCGCCGAGCAACGCGGACGGCTGGCTGCGCGTTCGCGGCGTCCCGCACCTCCTCGACGAGCGCTACTGGATCGTCGTGGGCAAGGGGGGATCCGAGGCGTTCGTCGAAGTCCTGCTCGGCGCCTTCGGCGAGCGGCATGCGGCCGAGGCGATGCTTCCGGTCGCGTCCTGCCGGCCATTGACGACGAACAGCGCCATCAGCATCTGCGGCGGATGCTGCGGCGGGTTTCGCCGCTCCAGCGGGCGCCGCCCGGCGCCGGCGACGCTGGACGTCCTGGTGCGGGGGAAGGACGGCCGCATGGGCGCGAGGCTCGAGGTGCTTGTCGGCACGGCGAAGGGCGTGACCGACGGCGCCGGTCGCGTGACGTTCCAAGGGTTGCGTCCGGGGGCGTACGCCGTGCGCGTGGACGATCCGGACTTCCTCTGGTCGGAGGCGCAGGTCGATCTTCGCGAGGGCGAGTGGCGCACCTTCGTCCTCTCCGAGGGCCCCGGCTGGACCGCCCGCGCGCGGCTGCTCGACAGCACGGGAAGGCCCGTGCCGTTCGCGCACGCCGGGATCCTGTCGAAGGCGCCGGTTCCCTACCTGCGCGTGGAGGACGGCGTGCAGGACCTCGTCTTCCTCACGGACGCGAACGGCGAGATCGAGGTCCCGGACCTCCACCACGCGCCCGTGGACCTGACCTTCCGCTACGGCAGCAGATCGGCGAGCGTGACGCTCCGCGAGAGCGATCCGTGCGCCGCGGTCCGGCTTCCGCCGCCGTAGCGCCCCCGGACCCCCTGTTCCTCGCCGTCAGTGGCCGTTCGATTTCTGCGGCTCGTCGACCACCCAGCGGACGGCGCGCGAGCACGGGCAGACGCCGCCGACCCGCGACAGGTTCGGCAGGATGTGCACCGCGTCATCGGCCTTCACCTCGCCGTGCACGACCTTGCCCATCAGCTCGAAGAACTTCGTCATGTCGCGCGCGGTCGCGTAGGCCTCGGGGAGCACGCTCTTCAGGTGGCTCTTGAACCCGTCGAGCGTCTCGACCTTCTTCCCGTCGATGTCGATCATCTGGTAGGCGTGGATCCCGCGGCGGCGGAAGAAGCTATGGTGCGGGAGCCGCAGCAGGTTGTCCGGCCCCACGCCCTCGACCGCGTCGCCCTTCTCGACGATCCGCTTCAGCCGCTCCTGCGCCTCGTCGCGCGAGAGCTTCGGGAAGCGCGCGCGCAGGTAGCGGAGGTTCAGGTCCGAGACGAGCTGCTGGACCTCCTCGGTGTACTGCTTCGCCGCCTCGGCGTTGTTCATCGGCTTCAGCCCCATCTTCACGTTGCTGCCGCCGCCGCGCTCGTCGCCGAACATGTCGAGGCCGCGCGGGAACCACTTGTTGATCACCTTCTGGAGGTGATCCATCCCGACGTAGCCCTCCTCCTTCGCCGCGCTCTGCACCCAGCGGCGGATCGGCACGACGCCGGTCGCGAGGTGGAAGGCCTCCTCCTGGAGCATCGGCGGCATCGACTCCGCCATCGGCTTGTAGGCCGAGACCTTCTGCATCGCGAGCTGGTACTTGCCCACCCGGTCGATCAGCGCGCAGAAGACGATGTTGTCGACGAAGGAGTCGAAGTCCACGTTGAACGCGCCGAGGACGTGCGACCCCGTGCGCATCTGGAGGATCTCCTCCACCATGTCCTCGCCCTTCGTATCGCTGACCGCCGCCCAGTCGTCCTCGAGCAGCACGTGGAACATCTGGTAGCCGTGGCGCAGCTCCTCCGCCATCATCCGGAGCACCCAGAACTGGTCCACCTCCTCGGGGGCGCGTGCGAGCGTCAACTGGTGCTGCTGGATCGAGCCGAGCTCGGTCGACGCCTGCGCCTTGACCGCCTTCAGCAGGTGGTCGGCGAGCTCCGGCGTCATCTCATTGGCCTTGTGGAATTTCGGCTTCCCCTTCATCGTGCCGCACTCGATCTCGTCGCACATGCCCATCTGGCGGTAGGCGCAGAGCTCGTGGCGCTTGTCGTGGGGGAAGAACTTCTCCCAGTTGTCGAGGAGAAGCGGGTAGTCCGGCAGGAACGTCTGTCCCCAGCGGACGACCGCGTCGTGGTACTTCTTCGGAAGGGTGGAACTGCGGACGTTTTCCATCAGACCTTGCGCTCCAGGGTGCGGATCGGCGTGGACTTGAACCCGCCCGCCTCGAAGAACCCGAACAGCTCCTTCTGCCCGGTCTCGTTGACGAGCGTGCGGACGGCCTTGGCGCCGCGGGCCTTGAACCCGGCGAGCATCCCCTCGAGGAGCTTCTTGCCGACCGACCGGCCCTGGCACTGGGGATCGACGCCGAGCACCTCGATCCAGCCCGCGGGCTCCTCGAGCCCGAACTCCCCGGCCTTGACCTCGCCGAGCATGAATCCGACGACCTTCTTGCCCTCGACGGCGACGAGGGACAGCTCCGGGTCGCGGCGCAGATAGTAGGAGATCCGCCGCTCCCACTCGCCGGGGCGGTCCTGCCCCGAGAGCTTCTCGTCGATCGCGCAGACGGCCTCGATGTCGAGCTCGTTGACGGGTCGGAGGGCGATCTCGCCGGTCTTTGCCGTTGCCATGGGCCCCCTAGCTTAACGCTTGGGGGAAGAGGGGGCGGAACCTTCCGGCTGCGCGGGGGGCACGACCCGGACGCGCCACGAGACACGTTCCTTCAGGAGGTGCTTCTCGTCTTTCACGACGTAGTCCGTGTCGTCCGAGACCTCGGCGGTGATCACGTAGCCGCCGGCGGGGAGCTTCCCGACGGGGAAGGCGTACTCCCACGCACCATCCTTCCGCTTCCGGGCCTTCTGGCCGAGCAGGCTGGGCTTGCCCTCGGGAGGGTCGTCGTACTCGTCGCGCGGCCGCTGGACGCGGCGGCCCATGTACGGGTTCGCGCCCATGCCGGCCGGGTATGCGAGGGGGTCTGAGGGGGCAGGCTCCTCGGCGGGCCACGCCTCCTCCGGCGCCGCCTGCGGCCCGCTCTCGGTCGTGACCGCGAGGGGGGCGACGAACCACTTCGTCTTGAGCTTCCTCTTCTCGGGCTGCATCGGGAGCACGACCAGCTCGGCGTCGCTGCCGACGATCGCCTCGACGTCCTTCGCGGGATCGGGCGTGGCGACGTCGATCGGGCTCACGTACTCGTAGATCACGAGCAGCGTCTGCTCGCGGCAGACCGGGCAGAACTGGTTGCCGCCGACGTTCATGGCGCAGGTGCGCGCGGGCTTCCAGACCCCCTTCTGGAAGGTCGCGCCGCCCTCGTAGATGCCGACGCCCTTCACCTTCTTCCTGAGCATGTGCGCCCAGGGCACCTCGTCGGGCTTGGGCTCCGTGGGGTTCGGGTAGGCGTTCGGCGCGAGCAGCGTTCTCGCCCACAGGCCCTCGGGCGCCATCGGGTTGATCGCGTACTCGTCGAGGAGCCGCGAGAAGGCGTGGCCGAACTCGTGGACGGTGACCGACTTGTCCGGCCTGCCGACGTTCGCGATGCCGCCGCCGCCCATGCCGAGGATGCCGAATCGCGCGAAGGCGATCACGAACCTGTCGTCCGCGCAGCCCGGGACCTCCTTTCCCCCGGCGTCCAGCCACTTGAAGACGAGCGTCGGGTCGGCCATCACCTGCCCCTGCGGGCCCGCGGCCTTGCAGTCGAGCGCGGTCGAGTAGTCGAGCTTGTAGTTGATGTCGCGCCGGCGCCGGAGGTTCCGCTCCTGCGCCTTCTTCAGGTCCTCGGGCGAGAGGCCCGGGTCGACGCCCTCCTCGAAGGAGGCGAGGCGCACGAAGTAGAAGTTGAAGTAGTTCCTGTACTCCGAGAAGACCTTCTCGTTGTAGAGGACGTCGAGGCAGTAGCCCGCCCAGTCACGCTCCATCCTCTGCTCCTCGAGCGTGAAGCCGTCGCCCATGACCGAGACGTCGATGCGCCGCTCGGGCGGGCCGCTCTCCTGGAGCACCTCGACGCCGAGGAAGGCGTTGTCGCCGCCGCGGTCGCGCGCGAGGGGGACGAGCGGATGGTCCGGGTGGTCCTTGATGAGCTTCCGGAAGGCCCGCTTCGCGGCGACCCACTTGCCCTTCCGCTGGAGCGCGACCGCCTTGTCGAACTTCGCCTGGACGGGGTCGGTGCCCTCGGGAAGGGGTTCCGCGGGGGCTTCGGGGGCCTCGCCCTCCTCCTCCTCCCCGCACCCCTCCTCCTCCTGCCCGGCAGGCTCGGGAGCGGGCCGGGGCGGGCCGCTCGGCCCGTCCAGCCCGCCGCTCCCGGGATCCTGCGCCGCCGCGGGAAGAAGCAGAAGCAAGAGCGTGGCCCAACGCCGCATCAGCCTTCCATTGTACGCGCGCGGCGCGGGCCCCTTTAGCGACCCGTCCCCGTGAGACAATGGGGAGGATGCTGCCGCCGTCCCTGCGCCGGTTCTTCTGGGACCAGGACTTCGACCGGCTCCGCTGGCCCGAGGACCTGGAGCCGGTCGCGCGGCGACTGCTGGCCACGGGCGACGGGCCCGCGCTCAAGTGGCTCAGGAAGGAGGTCGGCGACGGCCGGCTGCGCGACCTGATCCGAAGGACCCGGGGCAAGGACCTCGACGCGCGGAGGCTCCGCTTCTGGCAGATCGTCCTCGACCTGCCCGCGGAGGAGGTGGACGCGTGGCTCGCCGATCCGGCGCGCCGCGTGTGGGAGGAGCGCGTCTCCCGTTGAATCCCCACCTCGAGGTGCTCGACGCCGCCCAGGCCGCCGTCCTGCGGCGGATGGGAGCCCCCATGGCGCGCGACGGGTTCCATCTCGCGGGCGGGACGGCGGTCGCGCTCCACCTCGGCCACCGCCGATCGGTCGACCTCGACTGGTTCACCGCGTCGGCTCTCGCGGATCCGCTGCGGCACGCGGGCCGCATGCGGGCGGCGGGGCTCGTGCTCTTGGACGTCGAGACGCAGCGGGGGACCCTCCACGCCCGCGTGGATGGCGTGCGCGTGAGCCTCGTCGAGTACCTCTACCCCCTCCTTCGGGAGGCGGAGCCGCTCGGCGATACGGGCGCCCTCGTGGCGTCGCTCGAGGATCTCGGCGCCATGAAGCTTGCCGCGGTGGCCCAGCGGGGGACGCGGCGCGACTTCATCGACGTCCACGCGCTCGCCGTGCGCTTCCGGCCCCTCGCGGAGCTGCTCGACTGCTACCGGAAGAAGTACGGCGTCGCGGACGCCACGCACATCCTCTACGGCCTCTCCTACTTCGACGACGCCGAGTCCGAGCGGATGCCCGACATGCTCGCGCCTGCCGACTGGGCCGCGATCAAGGCGGACATCCGCGGCTGGGTCAAGGCGCTCGCCTGACGCGCCGCGACCCGCGGAACGCGCGCTATGCCGGTGTCGCCATCGTGAGGAGGAACGCGCTCTCCTCGTCCGCGTGCACGCCGTGCTCGATGCCGGCCCAGAGGGTGAGGACCTGCCCGGGCCCCAGGGGCACGGTCTCGCCCGCCGCCGTCATGCGGATCGCGCCTTCGAGGAGATGCACGCTGATCGGGCCCTCGGCCTTGTGGGGCTCGATCGAAGCGCCCTTGTGAATCCCGACGAGCACGACGCGCATCCCCGCGTCCTTGAGAAGCGTGACGGCGCTCCTCGGGTGCGCGGTCCAGGCGGGCTCGCTCTTCGGCTTCGCGATCTCCTCCGGGAGATCGAACTTCAGGCGGGGCGCGTTCGCGGGCCGCTCCGTTGCGCGGGGGCGGGTCATGTCGTCACCTCCTTGCCCATGCTACCCGCGCCGCGCCGGGCCGCCACCGCCGCGACGAGCGCGAAGAAGAGGAGGATCGCGACGGCCGATGCCATCCCACCCCAGCGGCGACCCTCGTGCCACCGGGCGTGGTCGGCGCCGACCCGCAGCAGGAGCGAGAGGTCGAGCAGCGCGAGCGGCGCGTAGAGGACCCCGTGGAACCGCGGCGGGCGGCCGAGCACCGCGCCGAGCACGACGGGCGCGTGGCCGAAGACCATGCCGAACACGAAGCCGAGGAAGATCGCGTGCACCGCCGCGTCGTAGGGTAGGCCCGACGACATCGGCGCGGCGGGGAAGATCATGAGCGCGCCGAGCGCGAGCCACGCGTACGCGGAGAGCAGCGCGATCGCGGAGAAGCGCGGGAGCCCCTGCGCTCGGACGGTCCTTCTCGCGATGTCGTGTCGGAGGAGCCACGCCGACAGGAGGAGGAGCCCAAGGGCGGCGGCGCGCTCGCCGGCCGCGGGCGCGAGGGCGGAGGCGGCCATGCCCAGCGCGAAGAGCGCCGTCGCGCCGCGGAAGAGGAGCGCGGCGGTCCGCGACGGCGCGCGGATCTGCGCGAGCTCGAGGCGCTCGCCGGCGATCGTCAGGACGAAGAAGCCGATCCAGAAGACGACCGCCCGCGGTATCGCGGCGCCGAGGAGCCACGCGGCGTTCCCCGCCACGCCCGCGGCCGCGCCGAGGGCCATGATCGCGGCGGGCTCGCCGGGCCGCCGCAGCCCGAGGAGGATCGTGAGCGCGAGGAGGCCCGTGGCGCCGAAGGTCGCGAGCAGCGGGCCCGTGCCGTCGAGCGACCCGAGCGCCACGGCGATCCCGCCGGCGGCGGAGAGCGCGGGCGCGAGGAGCGCCCACGCGCGCCCGTGGGCGACGGCGCGCTCGATGCCGATGAGCGTCCCGAAGAACCCGACGACCATCAGCGGGCCGTGGTACGTGATCCAGTTCGCGTGGCGCACGGGCAGCGGCAGCTGCCACGACATGCGCAGGAGCCCGCCCCACG
>WYBS01000080.1 GCA_011525755.1 Planctomycetaceae bacterium | reverse complement strand
CCCGTCATCGAGCTGAACCGCGCCGTGGCGGTGTCTTTCGCGTCGGGGCCCGCGGCGGGCCTCGCGCTCCTCGACGCCGTGGCGGGGGACCTGCGCGGCTACCACCTGCTGCCGGCCGTGCGCGGGGACCTCCTCGAGAGGCTCGGCCGCCTCGCCGAGGCGCGCGCGGAGTTCGAGCGCGCGGCCGCGATGACGGGGAACGCCCGCGAGCGCGAGCTCCTTCTCGCGCGCGCGGGCGCGTGCGGGGGGTGATGCGCGGGGGGTCCGGGGGCGCGGGGCAAGGGCCCCCGCGCCCCCCCGAATCCCTCAGTTGACCGTGACCGTGATCGTCACGGTCGCGGTGCTCTCGTAGTCTCCCTCGGCGTTGTTGATCGTGAGCCTCAGGACGTAGCTGCCGCTCGCGGTCGGCACGAACTCCGGCGTGCTCGTGTCCGCGTGGAGGAGCGTGGGCGTGTAGTCCGAAGACGCGTCCCATTCCCACGTCCACGTGTCGGCGCCCGTGCTCCCGCTGCCGTCGAGCTCGATGAAGTCGTCGATCACGGGGTTGAACGTGACGAACCGGTCATCGCCGGCGTCGGCCGCCGGGAAGGCGACGGTGATCTCCACCGTGTCCGTGATCGACGGATCGTCGTTCACCACGAGCTTCGCGACGTACGTGCCGGGCAGGTCCGGCGTGAACGACGGCGTCGCCGTCGTCGCTCCGGCGAGCGTGGCGGTGCTGCCCGGGGGCACGCTCGTGAGCGTCCAGTCGAAGCTGTTCGCCCCCGCGCTGCCGGCGCCGTTGAGCGTCACCGTCTTCTTGAGCGGGCTCACGACGACGCTCTGGTCCGTCCCCGCGTTCGCGGTCGGCGGGGAGTAGACGACGTACTTGATCGTCAGGTCGCGGTTGCGCCACTCGGCGACGCTGCTGCTGTCGTCGGACTGGTTCACGAGCGCCACCTTGGCGTAGTTGCCGCCGCTCGTCTTCATGACGAAGATGTCGCTCATCGAGTAGGCCGTGTTGACGAGGCCCGTCGGGTCGGGCACGAGCCCGATGATCTGGTCGCGCGTGATCGAGTCGAAGTCGCCCGACGTGACCGCGAAGGGCGCGTTGAACGCGAGCTCGTACTGGATGTTGTTGTGCCACCAGTGGTACATCTCCCAGCCGGCCGGGAAGAGGTAGTGGCTGTCGTCCGTGTGGACGGTCCAGGTCGAGCCGGTGTCGAGGTCGATCGCCGTGTCCCACCACTCGTCCGTCGCCGTCCAGTCGAACTCGGCGTAGAGGACCGCCGACCCTACGCGCAACGGCGTGATCACGTCGCCCGGGCTCACCATCTGCTCCGCGTAGACGCCGTCGGCCACGAAGGCCACGACCTTGACGTTGACCGCGCTCCAGCCGGACGGCAGCTCGGCCACCCAGCCGTCGGGGTCCTCGTAGCGGTTCACGGGCTCCCCGAGCTCGAGGTACCCGCCGTCGAAGCCGGGGTGGAGCGCCCGCACCCACTGGATCGGGAAGTCCGGCGCCGGGTTGCTGACGTTCGCGTAGAGCCGGCGGCCGGCGATGTCGAGCGTCAGGAAGTTGATCACCGGGTCCTTCGGCTGCGGGTAGAAGACCACCTCGAGGAGCCGCTCCTCGACCTCGCCGGCGAGGTTCGTGACACGGACCTTCTCGGTGCCGTCCCACACGTAGCCCGGGTCCGGGATGAGGAGGAAGAAGCCGGAGTCGGTCATCTCCTCGAACATCGGGGTCGATTGGCCGTCCTTGTCGATCACCTCGACCGACTCGATCCCCTGGTAGTCCGCGGCGCAGACTTTGACGTCGAGCGTGTTCGGGTCCACGTAGGCGTAGTAGATGACCGGGCCGAGCTCGCCCGGGTCCCGCGGCGCCTTCATGAAGATGCATGTGTCGGGGCCGAGCACCATGTCCGCCATCTCGAAGCCCTGCGACGGCGGCGTCGCGGGGCGGGTGGAGAGGTCCCAGCCGTTCGCGAGGAGCGTCTCCTGGTCGAAGAGGAAGGTGTAGCCGGCGAGCGTCGTCGTCCGCGGCGCCCCCTCGTTGTCGTAGTACCGGAGATCGCCGTCCTGCTCGAGGCCGAGGCAGCGGAGCGCGTCCTCGAGCGTCATGCGCGGCGCCGAGGGCGCGTCGTCCGAGTACACGACGTAGTGGACGAAGCTGCCGTCGCCGATGTCGACGCGCAGGTTCGCGCCGACCGCGTCGCACCGCGCCGTGTACTCGTTCCAGTCGCCGGCGTAGTCGAAGCCCTCGTCGGCCCCTCCGATCACGACGTCGGCCTTCATCTGGTTCACCGCGATGCTCACGGGGGCGCCGCGCTCCAGGGCGCGCAGTTCGTCCATCGTGACCGAGATCGGCGCCGCGCCGCCGCCCGCGCCGATGGTGTCGACGACCCAGGTCACGCCCGGATCGGGCGGGTACTCGGCGCCGGGCACGAGCATCTTGATGTCCGCGCCTCCCGGCTCGAAGGTCGCGACGTTCAGGCCGCCGATGCGCAGCGTGATCGTCGGCACGATGTTGCTCGCGCAGGCGGTGCCGAAGTTGTAGACCTTGAGGAAGAGCTTCAGGTGCGCCGCGTCGGTCGGGTTCATGCTGCGGGCGCGCGACCAGTTCTCCTCGCTCAGGACCGAGCCGCCCACGCTGACCGCGGTGCTCGTCGTCTGCGTGCTCGTGTAGGCCTCGCCGTAGTTCGCGTGGAAGCCGACCTTGCCGCTGACCCCCTCCTTTCCGAACCCCAGCTCGGCCTCGACGCCCACCTCCCAGCTCCTCTCGGTCGAGGTCTCGTGGGTCTCGGTCGTCTCGCGGTTCCACGTGCTCCCCTTCTGGAGGGAGCCGCCGTCGGTGTAGGTGATCTCCTCGTTGACCGTCACCGAGTACCCCTCGAGGCGGACGACGATGTTCGGGTAGGCCGGGACGAGCGGATCGTCGCCGGGGCTCTCCACCGAGACGTCCATGATCGCCTCCGAGACCTCCATGCCGTCCGGGAAGGCGTCCTGGTCCGTGGAACGCTGGAGCGGATCCGTGCGCCAGTGCCGCACGTCCGGGTCGCCGTCCCACGCGACGAAGCGCTCGGTCATCCAGTCGTAGGAGTAGCCGTAGTACTCGAGGTAGTTGGCGACTCCGTCGCCGTCGGTGTCGATGACCTCGCCGTCGTTCCTGCCGTCGTGGTCGTCGTCGGCGTCGATCGGCGCGACGAAGCCGTCCTGGTCGAGATCCGGCACGAAGTCGTCGTCGTCGAAGTACCCGCTGCCGAAGATCTCGTAGTTGTCGGGGAGGCCGTCGCGGTCCGTGTCGCGGTCGTCCGGGTCCGTGCCGACGAGGATCTCCACGTCGTTCGGGAGGTAGTCGCCGTCCGGGTCCGGCGCCGTCGAGTCCTGGACCATCTGCCAGAGGACGCCGAGCGTCGGCAGCCCGGACTGGTTCTCCGTGGTGCCGCCGTCGCCCCCGCAAGAGGCGAGAAGCGCCGCCGCGACGAGAACGGAGAGAAGCAACCGGAAAGTGCCCGCCATGACCCCGTACCTCCTTCTTGGGGCCAGCGGGTCCTCGCAGGCAACACCCCTTCGCAGGCACCGAACCTGCGGGGGCCCGACCCGGCCGATAAGTGCCGGATCGGAGCGCAAATCGCGGGCCGCGGCTTCGCATCGGCCCGCCGCCTCGGACCGGGTAGGCGCGCGCGCAAGGCTCGCGTGTCCGCGGGCATTCGCGCGGTCCCTTTCCGTCGCAGCGGGCGGGTTCCCGAGCCCTCCCCTGCATCTCAACGAACGACGCGCCCGCGGGCATGTGCAGGGGCTCCGGGGACGGAACCCGCGAGCGGCCGCGGCGCCGGCGGCAGGACGACCGCGGCGCCCCCGGAAGGCCGGGGGCGCCGGGTCAGCGGACAGGATTACGGATTGGGTTCGTAGACGACGTAGTCGATGATCATCCACCTGCGGTGGTACTCCGACGGCCAGCCCTTGTCGCTGTTGGAGATCTTCCTGATCATCGCCTTGACGAGGTGGCCCGAGTCCGACTGGAAGACGAAGATCGTGCCCTCGCTGTTGTACTGGTAGTCGCCCGCGTCCTTCACGTCGGTGGTGAACGCCGCCTCGATGAAGGCCGGGTCGATCTGATCGAAGTCGTACACCTGCTCGTCGATGAGCACGTGGGGCTGCCAGAAGCGGATCCACCACATGTTGCTCGAGGCCGCCGTGGCGAAGAGCGAGATGTCGTACCCGTACAACAGGACATCCTGCGCGCTGGGCATCCACGGGTAGGTATGCCACCCGGTCTGGTAGTAGGAGGCCGCGTCGATGTTGAGGTGCGACGTGATCCACTCGTCGGTGGCGGTCCAGTCGAACTCGCCGTACATCGTGACCGTGCCGGACCTCACGAGTTGGTTCGTCACGTTCTCGGGGGTCAGGTTGATCTCCGACCAGTAGCCCGGCGCGATGTAGGCGACGAGCTTCAGGTTCGTGAACGCCCAGAAGTCCGGCAGGTTGGCGATCCACCCGTCCGGGTCCTCGTAGAAGTTGATGGGTGCGGTCAGTTCGACGAAGCCGTTGTCGAGCACGGGATGGTACGCCCTCACCCACTTGACCGGGAAGATGGGGTTCGGGCTGGTCACGTTCGCGTAGATCGTCGGCGGGTCCGACGAGATCTCGAGACGGACGGAGTTGAAGACCGGCGGCACCGGCTGCGGAGGCTGCTCGTAGTAGACGATGTCGACCGTCCGCTCCGCCTCCTGGTCGATGATGTTCCGGACGAGCACCCTCTCCGTGCCGTCGAACACGTAGTCCGTGTCGGGGACGATCAGGAAGTAGAACCCGGAGTCCGGGATCTCCTCGACCATTTGCAGGGGAGGGTTGTCGTCGGGATCCGAGTCGTAGTCCTTGTTGAGGAAGTACACCGCCTCGATGCCCTGGTAGTCGCTCGCGCAGAGCGTCACCTCCATCATCTGCGTGTCCGCGTTGGCGTAGTAGATGATCGGGCCCGTGTCCGAGATGTCCCGGGGAGACTTCACGAACAGCGTCGTCCCGGGGTTGAGCACCGTGTCGGCCACGGTGAACTCGCCCGACGGGGGCGTGATGGGCTGCGTCGAAAGGTCCCAGCCGTTCGCGAGCAGCGTCTCCCGGTCGAAGACGAACCTGTAGTCGGCGAGCGACGTGAGGGCCGGGGCGCCCGTGATGTCGCGGTAGGCGAGCATCCCGCTCTCGTCCATCCCGATGCAGCGGAGCGCGTCCCTCAGCGTGATGCGGGGCGCCGAGGGCGCGTCGTCGGCGTAGACGAGGTAGTGGATGAAGCTGCCGTCCGCCACCTCCACGCGGAGGTTCGCGCTGACCGCGTCGCACCGCGCCAGGTACTCGTTGGCGTCGCCTGCCGAGACCCATCCCTGCGATTCGGTCTGGAGCATGACGTCCGCCAGGAGCTGGGTGACGGTGAGGCTGACGGGGGCGCCCCGCTCGAGCGCGCGCAGCTCGTCCATCGTGAGCGTGAGCGGCGTGATGCCCGCGCCCGTGTCGATCGAGTCGACGACCCAGTAGACGTTCGGCTCGGGCGGGTACGTCCCGCCGGGCACGAGCGTGTTGATCTGGGCGTTGCCGGGCTCGAATGTGGCGACGTTGATGCCGCCGATGCGGAGGGTGAGCGTCGGGATGATGTTGCTTGCGGTCGCCGTCCCGTAGTTGTGCACCTTGAGGCAGAGCTTGATCCGGGCGGCCTCGGTCGGGTTCATCGACCGTGCCTTGGACCAGTTCCTCTCGTCGAGCACCGAGCCGCCCTTGCTGACGGCGGTGCTCGTCGTCTGGGTGCTCGTGTAGGCGCCGCCGAAGTCGTAGTGCGTGGAGACCTCGCCGCTGGGGCCCGCCGCGGACATGCCGATCTTCGTCGAGACGCCGACCTCCCAGTTGAACTCGCTGGACCGGGACGAGGTCTGCTCGGTCTCCCGGTTCCAGGTGGTGCCCTTCGCCAGCGAGCCGCCCTCCGTGTAGGTGATCTCCTCGTTGAGCGTCACGGCGTAGGTCATCAGCTGCACGACGATGTTCGGGTACGCCGGCACGCAGGGGTCGTCGCCCGGCGCCTCCACCGAGACGTCCATGATCGCCTCGGAGACCTCCATGCCGTCCGGGAACGCGTCCTGGTCCGTGGAGCTCTGGAGCGGGTCGGTCTGGAAGTGCGGGACGCCCGGGTCGCCGTTCCACGGGACGAACCGCTCGGTCATCCAGTCGTAGGTGTACCCGTAGTACTCGAGGTAGTTGGGGACGCCGTCCTTGTCCGTGTCCATCGTCTCGCCGTCGTTCCGCCGGTCGCCGTCGTCGTCGGCGTCGACGGGCGCGACGTAGCCGTCCTTGTCGAGGTCGGGCACGAAGTCGTCGTCGTCGAAGTACCCGCTGCCGAAGATCTCGTAGTTGTCCGGCAGACCGTCGCGATCGGTGTCGCGATCGTTCGGATCGGTACCGACGACCGCCTCGACGTCGCTCGGCATGTGGTCGCCGTCGGGGTCTGGCGCCGTCGAGTCCTGCACCATCTGCCAGAGGGCGCCGAGCGTCGGCAGCCCGGACTGGTTCTCCGTGGTGCCGCCGCCGTCCCCGCAGCCCGACGCGAGCGGGAATGCAAGCGAACAGAAGAGAAGGAACCTGACTGTACCCGCCATGACCCCTTACCTCCCGCGGGCCAGTGGGGATCCTCGCAGGCTCACCCCTGTCGCAGACGTGCCGCCTGCGGGGGCCCTCCCGGCCTCGACAGGGGAGGAGCAGCGCAAACCGCGCGCCGCTCCGGCGCATCGGCGCCACGGCCCCTCTTCGCGGCTCCGACCGCGCGAGGTCAGCCAATGCGCGCGGGATCCCTCGTGCGCGTCGGTTCCGTCGCAACAGAAGCGATGGGTTCCCGGGCCCTCCCTACATTCCCTCGCTGCCGTCGGCGCGCTGGAGCCGGTGCATCGCGCCGGCCGCGGAGGCGAGCACGACGAAGAGGATGAAGTGCCACAGCGCGAAGAGCCCGAAGATCCCGTAGACCGCGGCGTACGCGACGGTCGCGGCGACCGCGTAGGTGAACTCGTCCGCGCGGAGCCGCGAACACGTCCACCCGAGCGCGAGGCCGGGCACGGCGAGCACGAGCAGCCGTCCGGGGGAGAGCCCGAAGAAGAGGAACTCGAGGAGCGCGAAGAGCATCACCCCCTCGACGAGGTAGCGCGCCTCCGTCGCGCGGCGCCGCGCGAGCCGCCGTTCGGCGCGCTTCTCCTCCTCGCGCCGGTACTCCTCCTGCACGTGGGGCGGAAGCCTGTGAAGTCCCTGCATCGGCGGCGTGTACTCGCGCCGCGCCGGCGCGATTCGCGCTCGTTGCGGATCGCGTGTCCCGGAAGGGGACGCGTGCCCGGAGCTGCGGTGCGGGGAAGACGGCGACGCGGGTGCGGACGCCCGCGACCGCCGCCGCACGCCTTCGGTGCGACGGGTGTCTCTCGGCGGTGTCACGGGCGCGATGGCGCGGACGTGGCGCGATTCGATCACGCATGGCGGGCCGACCCGCCCGGGTGTCGGGACCTGGTGTCGTGGCGCGATGGCGCGATACCGTGGCGCGAGAACGAGCGCGCGGCGGGTGGCCCCGCGCGGGTCGGGGGTCGCGGGTCGCGCCGCGCAGCCGATCGAGCGTTCGCCCGCCCGGCGGCCGGGCCGGCTACGCCGTTTTTCTCCCCGAACATGTTGGCTGCGCGGCGTGCCCCGTGCGTACTAATGAGTGTGGCCGCTCGGGCCGGCTCCCCCGGCGCGCACCCCCAAAGGAATGCCCCTATGCGGATCGAAGAGGAAGTCTCCGGCGACGTGCGCATCCTGAGGCTATCGGGCGAGCTCGACGCCACGGACGTCCCGGAGGTCGCCGCCCGCCTCGACGCGGCGGCCTCCGCGAAGCCCGGCCGGGTCGTCCTCAACCTCGCAGGCGTGCGGTTCGCGACGGTCGGCGCGCTCGAGTCGCTGGTCCGCGCCCAGCGGCGGGCGCGGAAGCGGGGCGGGAAGCTCGTCGTGAGCGCGCCGTCGAGGTTCGTGGGGAGGCTCGCCCGCTCCCTCGGGCTCGACCGCGCCTTCCTCGCCTATCCGCGGGACGACGAAGCGGTCAAGCACCTCTCCTCGCGCGACGAGCCGGCGCGCACGCGCTCGCCATACCCGGGGGCGGCGGTTCCGCTCGCGGGCTGAATCGAGGGGGCTTCGGGGGCCGTCGCCGGGGTCCCGCCTTCGCCCTTGCGGGCCGCGGCGGAAAAAAGCCGGCGGACCGGCGTGGCGCCCGTCGCCGCTCAGCGCGGCAGCCCGACCCGCGACGTCGCGAGCGGACGCCAGGCGTCGGCGAACTCCGTGATCTCGATCCTCGTGTCGAGCGGGACGTCACGGAACGACTGCGTCGTCCCGCTCGCCGGCCAGCGGATCTCGAGCAGGGCGATCCGGCGCGCCCGGCCGAGCCCGATCGTCTGCTCGAGCGGGTTCGCGCCGAAGCTGCTCCCGGTGGAGACGTGCCTGTGGATCGTCAGGGGAGGATCGCCGTCGGTCACGACCTTGATCCTCGCCCCGATCGCCGCGCGGTTCGTCCGCGCGCCGACGAGCTTCAGGGTGAGCCAGCGGTGGCTTGCCCCCGGATTGCCGGGGTTCTGGAAGAGCACGGTGTGGTAGCGGTCGCCGGGGACGGAGCCGCCAAGCTCGACGAGGATGTCCAGGTCCCCGTCGCGGTCCCAGTCGCCGAACGACACGCCGTGGCCCTTCTGGAGATGCCCCGTCCGGGTCGCCGAGCTGACGTCCTGGAAACGGCCGCCGCCGAGGTTCCTGAACATGCGGTTCGGCACGAGCGACGCGAGGCTCGGCTCGCCGGTCCCGAGGTAGATGTCGAGGAGGCCGTCGCCGTCGATGTCGCCGAAGTTGCTGCCCATCGTCCCGTAGACGTCGCCGAGGCCCGCCTCCTTCGCGATGTCCCGGAAGCCCTTGCCCTCGAGGTTCCGGTAGAGCCGGCACCGGTCCATCCCGTGCGGCTTCCCTAGGAGCCCCTTCACGATCTCGGCCGTCGTGCGCTGGTAGCACGTGGCGAAGATGTCGAGCCACCCGTCGTTGTCGAAGTCGAACGCCCAGCAGGAGAAGCCGAACCCCGGGCCGTCGATCCCCATCGGCTCCGTCACCTCCCGGAACGTGCCGTCGCGCGCGTTGCGGTAGAGCCGCGCGCGGCCGGCGAGCACGTTCACGAAGAGGTCCTCCCACCCGTCGTTGTCGTAGTCGAGCCATGCCGCGCCCTTGACCATCGTGTCGCTCCCGGCGACGCCCGCGCGCGGGGCCACGTCGAAAAACGTCCCGTCGCCCCGGTTGCGGTAGAGGCGGTTGGGCTGGCGCTCGCAGCAGACGAAGACGTCGAGCAGCCCGTCGTTGTCGTAGTCGGCCCACGACGCGCTGTTCGAGTTGAGGGGCTGCGCGAGGCCGGCGGCGCGCGTCACGTCCTCGAAGCCGCCGTCGCCGCGGTTGCGGAGCAGGGAGGGGCGCATCGGGTGGGGGAGCCACGCGCCGCGCACCACGAAGAGGTCCGGCCGGCCGTCGTTGTCGAAATCCGTCTGCACGCAGTTGAGGGCGCCCTTCTGGTCGGCCACGCCGGCGGTCGCGGTGCAGTCGAGGAACGTGCCGTCGCCGCGGTTCCGGTAGACGGCGAGGCTCTCGGACGCCTCGTACGTGGACAGGACGGCGTCGAGGAGGTCGTCCCCGTCGAGGTCCTCGAGGATCGCGCCGCCCGCCTCGTTCATCCGGTCGAGCCCGACGATCCCGCTCACGTCGTCGAAGCGCGGGACCGAGGGCTCCTCCGCCGAGAGGAACCCGTCGAGAGGGAGCCGGAATCTCGGGTCGACGCGGTCCGGCCACTCGCCGAGCGTCATGTGCGCGAGGTTCAGGAGCCACAGGACCTCGACGTCGTCCGGCAGCCCGTCGCGGAGCTCCGCCTCGAGGATCTCGGTGAACCGCTCGACGGCGGCGCGCGAGCCGGCCGGGTGCGCGTGCACGGCATCCCGCGAGATCGGCAGGATGCACGCGCTCGCGCCGAGGCAGTGGAGGCAGTTCTCGACCTCGCCGCGCCGGAGCGACGTCACCCCCTGGACGTAGGCGATCGTCGCGAGCCACTCGCGCGCGAGGCCGTCGTCGCGCTCCGCCGCCGAGCGCGCCGCGGAGAGCACGCCGTCGGCGCGCGCCACCTCGCCCTCGTAGTTGAGGAGGGATGCCTTCACGAGCTGGCCGAGGATCCACTCGCCGTCCGTTCGCCCGGCGGGCGGCGGACGGTCGAGGTCGAGGAGGTCGATCAGCCGGAACCCCACGCCGTCGAGGCTCGCGGCGATCTCCGCGAGCGAAGCCCTCGCGTCCCACGGCGGGAGCGCCTGCGTGACCGTCGTGAACCCGCTCGGGTCCACGCTCCGGCGCGGGGCGCACCCGGGCGGGAGGCGGGTGGAGGGGGGCGCGGGGGGAGGAGTCGTGCCGCCGCGCGGCGCCGATCCGGGGGAGAGGAGGATCGCCGCCGCCGCGACGAGCGCGACGGCACCCGCGACGGTCGCTCCGCGCAGTCCACGTGCCACGAGCCAATGGACGCCGGAGGGCGGTCTCGGGTTCCGTGGATCGCGCGGCAGGTCCGGGGCGGGGAGCCGGGAGGCCGTCTACGCGGCGAAGAACTCCCGCGCTTCCACCCGGAAGCCGGGCACGGCCCGGGACTCCGCGGCCTCGCCATGGCCGAACGCGCGGGAGGTCCTCGCGGCGAGATCGTGCACGTCGACCGTCTCGGCCACGGGGTCGAGGAGCCACCCCTCCAGGACGCCGGCCGTGCGGTAGATCCGCAGCTTGGCGCCGCGGTCGTAGCGCTCCGTCGAAGGCGAGAGGATCTCCGCGACGAGGACCGGCGTGGGCGGCCTCCAGCCGCGTCCGGTGGCCCGCGTGCCCTCGGGCAGGACGAGCACGTCGGGCTGCACGATCTCCTCGTCGGGGGGGACGCCGGTGACGAGTTCCACCCTCGAGCCGAGGACGCGATCGCCCCATCCCTTGCCGAGGCGGGCCGCGAGCATCTCGATGAACCGGACGACGAGCCGCTCGTGCCAGGGCGTCGGCGCGGGCGTCATCACGAGCTCGCCCTCGATGATCTGTGCGTAGGCCCCCTCGGGGAGGCTGTCGTAGTCGGCGCGCGTGTGCCGCACCTTCGGCATTGCCATGAATCTACCACCTCCATTACGTCGGGAGGCGGTGTCACCCGGCGCGCGTGTGCCCGCGCGGCCGTCGCGGCCGGAGCGGCGTGTGTCGCCCGGAGGTGTCATGGCGCGATGG
>WYBS01000079.1 GCA_011525755.1 Planctomycetaceae bacterium | reverse complement strand
TGCCTTCCGTGATCATCCGATGAAGCTGGAAGACGAGCTTGGGCGTGAGCTGTTCGTCCTTGAACGAGCGGATCGCTCGCATTGCCCTGTAGTTGTTCAGGATCATCCGCTCGCCTTCATCCCGGGGTTGCCGCCCAGAACGGATCATCTCCTTGGCAACGGGCGTCGTCGTGGCCGCGCCCTCGAGCTGGCTCGACGTGATTGCCTCCTCGATGAGCGAGTTGATGATGTACCGATCTCGTGTCTCGGGGTTCGTGACTCGTTCATCGATGGAGATGCTGCCGCATGCGTCCTTGTCGATCCGATGGACCATCGCCCACGCCTCGTCGGGCATCGCGTACCTGAAGGGACGCCCCTCCGCGTCACGCAAGGGGATGTCGCGGAGCAGCTTGGCGCGGGCCAGCTTCATGCCCAGCCACCAGTCGTTGACGGAGAGTCCTTTCGGCGGAGAGAGCCGCCTTACCTTCTCCCAGTGGCAGTACCGACCGTTGTAGGTGGCACGGATATCGGCGGTAATGACCCGCTGCAGGCGCTGCGCGCTGGAGAAGAGGTCGTGCCTTACGGCCTCCATGCCGGGGGGTTTCTGGGGTACTCTCATGGCGGATGTACTAGCCATCTACTAATACGGACAGAATTAGTATATGGGCAGTCCCCCCTGCCTAGAAGGCCCGCCCCCCTAGGGGGGGCGAGAGCCGTAGGCTGTTTGGACGTCTGAACTTAGGCCAATACCGGCGACCTACCACCTCATGCAGGATTAGTACGTCCCACCCCTTGAGGTCCGCAAGATGTCGCCCACTGTCCCGTGCGTCCAGTAGCAGCGCGTCCGGGGGTTCCTGCCCCACGTCTGGTCGAGCGCCTTCGCGATCCGCCGCGCCCCGAGCCCCTCCGCCCGCAGCTCGAGGATCCGCCTCAAGATCCGCTGCTCCCCCGGCTCCGGGACCACGTCGTCCCCCTCGAACCGAAGGGGGCCAGTGGGGGGGGCCAAGCCTGTTTCTCGAAAGGCGCCGCGCAGGTCGCGTCGTCGCAAGTCCTTGCAGGGACCATGGCGGAGGGGGAGGGATTCGAACCCCCGAGCCCTTGCGGGCTACCGGTTTTCAAAACCGGCCCGTTCGACCACTCCGGCACCCCTCCGTCGGGAGCGTTAGTGTAGGCCCTGCCGGGAGTTACGGCAACTGGGGGGTGCGCGGCGGCGTTGCGGGCGGCGCGCCGGTCACGCATTTGGTCACGCTACGCACCTGTAGGTCAACCGTACTGAAACCGACCGAAACGGTATGTGACCCGTAGGTATCCCGCTCAGCGCGCTGCGGCGGGTGTGACCGGTCCCCGCGCAAAACCCGTGATCACGAGGGCCACCATGTGGCCGGACCCGGACTCCGAGCTCGCCGAGGTTGCCGCGCGGGTGAAGGCGGAGATCCTGGCCCAGCATCCCGCTCGACGCGCCGCGGCGGGTATGACCGGTCCCGCGCCAGGAGTTGAGGTCCGGCCACATCGTGCTTCGGGATCGCGATGCTCGGGACGCCTCCAGATCCCCGATTCCATCGCGGCGGGGATGATCAGTCTCCGGAAGACGTTCTCGCGCGCGGGCGACCTGCGCAGCGCGCCGCGATCACGATCGCGTGGCCCGACGTGATCCGGCGGCACCAGCTCAACATGCCCTGCTGCGGCCCCATTCCCGTCAGCGCGACGACCCGCCTCGCCCGACTCGTTGGTACCCTGCACCCGAGATGACCCGCCGGGCGTCGTCGATCGTGCTCGTTCTTCTCGGGGCCCTGGTTGGATTCTGGCTAGGGCGATGGACTGGACCCGGCGAGTTCGATCCGCGAGGCACCCGCGCCCCCGCACCGCCGCCCGCGGCTTTGGCCGATGGCTTCCACGCGATGCCGACGGAAGAGCACACCTCCGGGGCCGCAAGTCCGCACGGCTCCGGTCCCGACGTGGACTTTCGTGGACCGACGGGCAGCGGTCCGCGAGGGCGTGGCCGGATCGAAGTCGATTTCCGCGACTTCGAGGGCGAGAGGACTTTCAGGGTCGTCGGTCGCCGCATCGACGGTACGACCGCGCAAGAGAGCTACTCGGCAGGGGAGGACGGCATCGCCCGCGCCGAGCTCTACCCGGGTGCGTGCGACGTCCTCTGGAACGTCCCCGGGTCGTCTTCTCCCGTGCAGGTACGCGTGGGAGTGCGCGAGGGCGAGACGATCCGGCTGCGAGCGCGCGGGGTTGATCCGTCGCAGCAGCCTGCTTCCGGGCTCGGCCGGGTGGATGTCGTCGTCCGCGCCCTCGACGGCGAACCCATGCAGGGGGTCGTCGTGGACGTCATCGGCCGCGGAGTCTGGGGCGAGGACCTGATCGACCGGAAGACCGACGCGGGAGGCGCGGTCCGCTTCGAGGTCGTTCCGGGATCCTACGTCGTACGCGTCGGGGCGCGGGAGGAGCGCGTCGAGGTCCACGAGGGAGTCACCTCGGGCGTCGCGCTCGGCCACCTGGACGAGGGCTGCGTCGTGATTCCGGGCGAACCTCAGGACTTCCTCTACCTGCGGCGAGTCGGCGGCGACATCGTGGAGGGCGACTGCCGGAGGTGGTGGACGAGGGACGGCGGCTTCGCGTTCGTGCGGCCCGGCGAGTACGAGGTGCTGTTCCAGGCCCGCCACCAGGCAGAGAAGCGGTGCGTGGGGAGGGTGGACGTGCAGCCGCGCCGCGCCACTGTTCTCGAGTGGGCCCCACCCTCGGGCCGGCTGAACGTCACGTTGGACGGACCGGTGGGTGGCGATCCCCCCCGAGACCACACGCTGCAGCTCTGGGCGCTCGAAGGACAGGTCGATCCGCCAACGCTCACCGTCAGCGCCAGCTGGGCGCTGCGCGGCGGCGGAGGCACCAGGCGACCCGCCTTCCCCGGAGATGCGGCTTTCCTCGCCCTTCCTGACGGGCAGTATCGATTGCGATTCGATGCGAAAGGGTACCTCCCCGAGGAGCGCCTGGTCGGGATCAAGGGGGGCGCGGCCACCTCGGTGCGGATCCCGCTCGCGGTCGCGCCCGAACGACACTGAGCGCCTGCAGCCCGCGCGGGCCGGGCGCAGGTCACGCATCCGGTCACCAACCCGAGCGGCAGGTGAACCGTATCGCGCCGTGACTGCCTAGACGCCGTCTCGCCCCGCGATGTCCTCGTCCCAGAGATCGGGCCGCTCTTCGATGAACCGCCTCATCAGGGAGATGCACTCCGGGTCGTCCGCCACGATCACCGTGACTCCACGGGAACGCAGGAACCCGGCGTTCCCCGCGAAGTTCCGCTCCTCGCCGACGACCACGCGCCGGATGCCGAACTGGAGGATCGCTCCGGCGCACATCATGCACGGGCTCAGGGTCGTGTAGAGCGTCATGCCGTCGTACCTTCGCTGGCGTCCGGCCCGCCGCAGGCAGTCCATCTCGCCGTGGGCGATCGGGTCGCCGTCCTGAACGCGGCGATTGCGGCCCTGCGCGACAACCCGATCCCCGCTCGCCAGCACCGCCCCGACAGGCACGCCGCCCTCGGCGTAGCCGGCCCGGGCCTCCTCCAACGCCAGCCGGAGAAGGTGGCGATCCGTCACGCTGCAATCGTTCATGGCCGTGCTCCTTCGCTGGCGGCCTGGTTGGAAGGACAGTGTACCGCTGGAGGAAGTCTGGTTGGCCGGCTCGTGGCCGCGCGCGGGCTCTCGCCGGACACGCGGGCACTGCAGCGAGCGGGAGCGCGTCCCCGGCCGAGGGGGCCCCGGGGGACCAGCGCGCACCGTGCCCGATCCCGCGGCCCCCGGACCCCCCGTCTCTCCTTCCACGTCGCACTGCCGCTCCCCGGGCGAGGCTCATCCGCCCGATGCTCGCTCACGCGGGGGACAAGGCGCTTGCGGGTCCCCGGCGGCATGCGTGTTACGGAGGGCGGGAGGCACGACATGCGACACGCCACTGTCAGGGAGGCGATTCAAGGGAACGACACGACTGCCCCGGTCCGCACCGCGGGGCCCGCCGACGCCGGCGAGTGCGTGCGCCTCCTGACGCGCGCGTTCGTGGGCGACCCGCCGTCCCGCTGGGTCTGGCCCGACGCCATCCGGTTCCTCGACGTCTTCCCGCGCTTCGTCCGCGCGTTCGGCGGTCGCGCGTTCGACGTTAGGACGGCCCACTGCACCGCCGGCTGTTCCGGCGTCGCCCTCTGGCTGCCGCCCGGCGTCACGCCGGACCACGAGGCGCTCATGGCGCTCCTCGAGGAGTCGGTCCACGATCGCATGAAGGGTGCTGCGCTCTCCATGTTCGAGCAGATGGACCGCCACCACCCGAAAGAGGCCCACTGGCATCTTCCCCTCATCGGCGTCGATCCCCTTCGCCAGGGGAAGGGCGTCGGCTCGGCGCTCCTCGCACACGCGCTCAAGCGGTGCGACGAGGAGCGGCTGCCGGCGTACCTCGAGGCCACGAGCCCCTCGAACGTGCGCCTCTACGAGCGCCACGGCTTCGAGCCGCTCGCCACGATCCAGGTGGCCGACTCGCCTCCCGTGGTGCCGATGCTCAGGAGGCCCTTGCGCACGTCAGCACGGGCTTGATGTCGGCAACCGGCGTCCCGTCGATCGCCTCGATCGGCCCGATGCGAAGGCGGCGACCGCGGATCGAGCGCACCGTCACCGGATGGAGCCCGAGCGGGTTCGGCCGGTCCGGCGACCGCGTCGCGAAGACGCCCGTCAGCGTCTCCGGGTCGGACCGCGGATAGACCTGGAGCGTGCGCCGGTCCGCCTTGTGGAGCCACGTGATCACGATGATCTCGTCGCCTCTCGAGATGCGGTGGAGCCCCTTCGCCGCCCACGCGTGCACCTCGAGCCACGCGTCGGGCGCGCCCTCCGACCCCTGCCTCGGCGCCCCCTTGCGGATCTTCAATCCGGACCGGATCACGCCGACGGGCCGCACGGATCTCGCGTCGCGCCTTGTCTTCATGGAGGGGATCGTACCTGCGCCCGCCGCCGCGGGCGGGATTCGGGGGGGGTCCGGGGGCCCAAAAGTGCGCTAGAGTCCCGGGATGGAGATCCTCGAGGCCCGGACCACCGCGGACCGCGCGCGAGTGGCCGACGTCGCGCGCCTCGCCTTCGGGCGCACGCACGTCCCGCCGCTCGTCCACGCCGCCCGGCGCATCGGCTCCGCCCTCTGCTCCGGCGCGAGCGCCTGGCTCGGCACGGTCGAAGGCGAGCCCGCCGTCTCCCTCCTCCGCTACGACTTCACGCTCCGCCGCGGCAACGAGCGGCGCCGCGCGTTCGGCCTCGGCGGCGTCGCCACGCGCCCGGACTTCCGGAAGCGCGGCCTCGCGACCATGCTCTGCCGCGAGGTCGCGCGTCGCCACGGCGGCGCGGGCCTCCTCTTCTCCGCGATCCCCCCCGCGTTCTACGAGCGGCTCGGCTACGTCGCGGTGCCCGCGTGGGAGCACCAGTGCGGGAACGCCGCGGCGCTCGCGGGCTCGGGCCGGCAGGCGGCGCTCGCGCCGCTCGACCCGCGCCGCGAGGTCGACCGGCTCGCCGCGGCGTGGGAGGCGGCGCACGAGGGACACTGGCACATCGAGCGCGACGCCACCCGCTGGCGCCTGACGCTCGAGATCGGCCCGGACGACCTCTGGCTCTCCGTGGACAAGGGCGGCTACGTGCGCGTCACGGTCGAAAAGGAGTCGATCGACCTCGTCGAGCGCTGCACGCCCGACCCCGACGGCGCGCTGCGCGCGGTCGCCGCGCTCGCCGACGGCCGGAGGATCACGACCTGGCTGCCCCCGGACCCCCTGCTCACCGCCCACTTCGAGGATCGCGGCCGCGCGACCACGCGCCCGATGCTCCTCGGCGTGGACGCGCCCGAGACCGCGCGCTTCCCCTCGGCGGACTACTTCTGACGGGGGTGCTTGCGACGATGCCGCGTGCGCGCCGCCTTCGCGCCCCCCCGCGGGATCTACGACCGCGTGGGCCCCGCGTTCGCGGGGCGGATCCGGCACCCGCTGGCGGCAGACCTCGCGTACTTCTCGCGCTTACACGTCGACGAGGGTCTTGAACCCGCCGTACGAGAAGCGCTTCGTATCGAACGGCATCGCCTTCACGTTCTCCATCGCCGTCACGAGCCGCTTGTCCTTCATCACCTTCGCGTTGACGCGGTCGCGGTGCGCGCGCGACTTGTAGACGATCCACGCGAAGACGACCGTGTCGCCCGGCTTCGCCTTCGCGAGCTTCGGGAACGGGACGCCGCACTTCACCTTCAGGTCGTCGCCGGCGCACTCCACGTACTGGAGCGCGCCGTGGTCCATCCAGACCTTCGACGCGAGGAGCGCGATGCGGCGGTACGCCCCTAGGTTCCTCTTCGGGATCGGGATCACGAATCCGTCGACGTAGCGTGCCATGGGGATCCCTCTACCATTTTCCCGCCGGACGCGCCCCGTCTCCCGTATCCTCGCGGGATGGACACCGCCGCGGA
>WYBS01000078.1 GCA_011525755.1 Planctomycetaceae bacterium | reverse complement strand
TCGCCGCGGGCGCCTTCGCCGCGACCGCCGCCTTCGCCGGCGCGGCGGCGGGCTTCGCGGACGGCGCGTAGTCCTCGAGGGCCTTCCGGATGTCGACTGCGGACGCGACGTAGAAGTAGATCCCGCCCGGGGCGATCTTCCTGAGCTCGTCCACGACCTCCTTGGTCGGGATCTCCTGGCACGCGAAGCACATCTGCTTCGCGTAGCGGTCGAGCGGCACCACCCCCGCGCGGCTGAGGAGCGCGGGCGGCACCTCCTTCAGGAGGTCCTTGTGGACCATGTAGCTCTTGAGGTCGATGTAGGGCACCTGGTAGTGCTCGACGATCGCGCGGGCGAGGTCGTGCTCCCCCACCTGGCGCTGCCGGAGGAGGATCTCCGAGAGGAGGGCTCCCGTCCGCTGCTGCTCCTGAAGCGCCGCGATGACGGTCTCCTCCGTCGCGAGCCCCTCGTCCACGAGGACGTCGCCGAGCCGCTTCCGCTTGATTCGGTCGTAGTGGGTCATGGGCCTGAGGAACCATCGGCCTCGGGGGGGCCGGAGTTGAGTGGCCCCCCCTTTCTCGCCCTTGGGGGCACTCCGCGGGGCCGGCTCCTGGAGGGAGATCCCTCCCCGGAGCCCCTCCCCTTCCCGGGCCGCTACACGTCGAGATCCCGGACCTCGAGCGCGTTCTTCTCGATGAACTCCCGCCGGTCCTCGACGTTGCTCCCCATGAGGATGCTGAACATCTCGTCCGCGCGGACGGCGTCTTCAAGACCCACCTTCAACAGGGTGCGGGGGCCCGGCTCCATGGTCGTCTCCCAGAGCTGGGAGGCGTTCATCTCGCCGAGGCCCTTGTACCGCTGGAGGGTGAGCCCCTCCTGGCCGAGCTTCTTCACCGCCGCGAGCGCATCGCGCAGGGAGCCGAGCTCCGCCCGCTCCGCCCCGCGGACGATCGAGAAGGAGCCCACCACGAACGCGGCGGGGTCGATGCCGAGCTCCGTCAGCCGCCGCGCGGCCCGCGACGCCTCCCGGCCCTCCGAGAACTCCTCGACCACGAGGTCCGCGGTGGCCTTCGCCTCCTCGTCCTCCTCGTACGCGACCACGACGTCGCGCCCCAGCCGGTCCGAGAGCCCGCGCTCGTACTCCTCGAATCTCTTCCGGTTCCCCTCGGGCCACCACCGCACGTCCTCGCCGTGGCGCGAGCGCATGACCGGAAGCGCCCCCGTCCCCTCCTCCCGGCGCGAGAAGAACTCGACCGGGTCGACGCCCCGCCGCTCGAGCGTGCGGCAGCAGCCTTCGAGCTGGCCCGCGAGCTCGAGGATCTGCCGGAGGTCGTCGCCCTCGAAGCGGCGGCCGTCCTTCGCCTCGAGCGCACTGCCCTCAAGGCCGAGGCTCATGAGCCGTCGCGCGAGCGAGCTCTCGTCGAACACGTACTCGCGCGTCTTCCCCTTCTGCAGGAGGTAGAGCGGCGGCTGCGCCACGAAGACGTGCCCCTCCTCGATCAGCTGCCGGAGGTGGCGGTAGAAGAAGGTCAGGAGGAGCGTCCGGATGTGGGAGCCGTCCACGTCCGCGTCCGTCATGATGATGATCTTGCCGTAGCGCAGCTTCCCGATGTCGAACTCGTCGTCGCCGATGCCCGTGCCGAGGGCCGTGATGATCGTGCGGATCTCCTCGTGCGCGAGCATCTTGTCGATGCGCGCCTTCTCGACGTTCAGGATCTTGCCGCGCAGCGGCAGGATCGCCTGGAAGCCGCGGTCGCGCCCCTGCTTCGCCGACCCGCCCGCCGAGTCGCCCTCCACCAGGTAGAGCTCCGTCTCGTCTCGCTTCCTGCTCGTGCAGTCCGCCAGCTTGCCCGGCAGCCCGCCGCCGGCGAGCGCGTTCTTCCGCCGCACGAGGTCGCGGGCCGCGCGGGCGGCCTCCCGGGCCGCGTACGCGTTGAGCGCCTTCTCGACGAGGGAGCGCGCGACCTTCGGGTTCTCCTCGAGGAACGTGCCCACCTTCGCGCCGACGATCTGCTCGACCGCGGACTGGACCTCCGAGTTGCCGAGCTTCATCTTCGTCTGCCCCTCGAACTGGGGCTCGGGCACCTTGACGCTCACGACGGCCGTGAGGCCCTCGCGGCAGTCGTCGCCGCCGAGGGTCTCCACCTTCTTCAGCAGGTTCTCGCGCTTCGCGTAGTTGTTCAGCGCCCGCGTGAGCGCCGCCTTGAACCCCGCGAGGTGGGTGCCGCCCTCGCGCGTGTTGATGTTGTTGACGTACGTGAAGATGCGCTCGTCGTAGGACGTCGTGTACTGGAAGGCGACGTCCACCTCGACGTTGTCCTGGATCCCCTGGAACTCCGCCACCCGCTCGTCGAGGAGCTCGCGGCCCCGGTTGAGCTCGATCACGAATTCCCGGATGCCGCCCTCGTAGTGGAACGTCTCCTCCTTCGGCGTCCCGCGCTCGTCGCGGATCTCGATGCGGAGGCCCCGGTTCAGGAACGCCAGCTCGCGCAGCCGGTTCGCGAGCGTTTCGTAGTGCAGGTTCGTGTCGGGGAAGATCTGCTCGTCCGGCTTGAAGTGGACGCGCGTGCCCCGCCGCTCCGTCCGGCCCGCGCGGGTGAGGTCGCCCCTCGGCTTCCCGCGCTCGAAGTCCTGGCGGTAGATCGTCCCGTCCTTGAAGACCTCGACCACGAGCCGAGACGAGAGCGCGTTCACGCACGAGAGGCCGACGCCGTGGAGGCCGCCGGAGACCTTGTAGGCCTTCCGCTCGAACTTGCCGCCGGAGTGGAGCGTCGTCAGGACCACGGTCACCGCGGGGAGGCCGACCTCCTTCTGGATGTCCACCGGGATCCCGCGCCCGTCGTCGATCACCGACACGGAGCCGTCCGCGTGGAGGGTCACGGAGATCTCCTTGCAGTGCCCGACCAGCGCCTCGTCGACCGAGTTGTCGACGACCTCGTAGACGAGGTGGTGGAGCCCCCGGAGCCCCGTGTCGCCGATGTACATCGCGGGACGCTTGCGGACGTGCTCCAATCCCTCGAGGATCTGGATCTGGTCGGCGCCGTACTGGCTGTCGGTGGTGGCGGGCTCGTCCATCGTAAATCTTTGCGTCGCAGCGGGTTACGGGCGCTCTTCGCCGCTTCTCCCGGCGGGCTCTCCCCCCGGCGATCGAAGTCGTCAATTGTACCCCGCCGCCGCACCCCCGTCCCTTCTTCGCGGGGGTCCGGACGCGGCCCCTCGCCCCCCCCTACCGGAGTGCCGCGACCCTGTAGGAGACGGCCCGCACCGAGAGATCCGGGAGCCTCTCCCGAAGGGCGCCCATGACCTCCTTGGCCCGGAACGTCACGAGGTCGTGCTTCAGCGCCGCCGAGGCGACCTCCACCCTCACGTTCCCGTCGGTGAAGGACGCCACCCGGGTCCTAGCTGCCGCCTCGGGCCCCAGGATCTCGGCCCACGCCTTGCGGAGCCGGTCCAAGGGGCCGCCGGCCGGCCCTTTCATACCCCGCAGGATCGACGGCACGAGCTCCTGGATGGGGAGGGGCTCGCCCTCTCGCTTGGGCTTCCTCACTCGAGAAGGACCGGCATGACCACGTAGACGAACCCTCCGTCGTCCAGGAGCTTCGCCGCGCCGCTCGCGTTCTTGAACGCGAAGGTCACGTTCTCTCCCTCCACGACCTTCAGCGCGTCGAGCAGGAACCCCGGGTTGAACCCGATCTTCTCCTCCGACCCTCCGTACTCGATCCCGAGCCGGACGTCGGCGCGTCCTTCTCCTCCCGCCGCCGCGATCGCCAGCTCGCCTGCGTGGAAACGGAGCGCCACCGACTGCGTCTCCAGCGATGCGAACTGCCTCGCCTGCCTGAGCTTCGACGCGAACATGCCTACCGGGAGCTTCGCCTCGTTCGGGCAGTCCTTCGGGATGATCTGGTCGTGCTCCGGGAAGACGCCCTCCATCACGCGCGCGACCACCTCCGCGGACGGCGTCCTCACCGCCACGAAGCGGTCGGCCACCGCGAACTCCACCTCGCCTCCTGCCGCGGCCGCGAGCCTCTCGAAGTGGTGCAGCCCCTTGACTCCCACGATGGCCGACACCGGCTTCCCCTCCGCTCCGTTCCGCCGCTTCACCGGCCTCGCAAGCGTCGCCAGCCTCCTCCCGTCCGTGGCAATGAAGCGCAGCGCCCCGCCTTCCGCGAGGACCCTCACCCCGTTGAGGACGAACCTGGCCGCCTCCTTGCCCGCTGCGAAGGCGGTCTTCCTCACGAGATCCTGGAGATCCGTCGCTTCGACCTGCCACGCCTCCGCCGCGGGGAAGCCGGGGATCTCCGGGTACTCCGCGGGATCGACGCACTCGATCTCGAAGAAGCCGCCGTCGGTCTCGAGGCCCAGCTTCTGCTTCGCGACCGCGAGGGTGATCCTCTCGTCCCCCACCTCGCGCAGGACGTTCGCGAGGAGAGCCGCGGGGACGACCGCCTCTCCCTCCTGCTTCACCTCGATGTCCTCCGCCAGGCGGTAGCGGATGGCGACCTCGAGGTCGGTCCCCGCTACCTCAAGCGTCCCCCCCTTCGCCGTGAGGCGCAGGCACTCGAAGACCTTCTTCGTGCTCTTCGATGCGACGGCCTGGCCCACGAGGGTGGTGACCTCGAAGAACCTCGCCCTGTTCACGGTGATCCGCATGGCTTACGACCTTTCTTCTTTAGATATAGAAGCTCATCATCTCCGTATGGGGGACGCCCCTTTGTGGAGAACGGCGCGCGAGCGAACGGAAACCGCGTGCCCGCAAGGGGTTCGGGCGGCCGGGGGACCCCACGAAAGACCGGAGAGGAAGAGCCGGCAGCAGGTGGAGAGGAGAGGGAAACGAAGGGGAGAGGGCGCGGGGCCTAGGGCCATCAACAGGAGGGCACCGGCGGTCCCCGGGTTTTCCACGAACGAGCGCTTCACGATGTGACCTTCAGCTTGAGCTTCTCGAGCGTGTCGGCGAGCTCGACGTCGTCCTCGGCTTCGCGACGGATCTTGTCGTAGGCGTACATGACGGTCGTGTGGTCGCGGCCGCCGAAGTAGCCGCCGATCTCCTCGAGCGAGTGGGACGTGAGGCGGCGGGCGAGGAACATGCAGACCTGGCGGGGGAAGGCGATCGACTTGCTGCGGCGCTTCCCCATGAGGTCCTTGACCGGCACGCCGAAGTGCTCGGCCACCGTGCGGACGATGCCGTCCACGGAGACGCGCGAGCTCGGAGGAGGCAGGAGGTCGCGCAGGGCCTCGCGCGCGAGGTCGAGGTCGACGGGCCTCCCCTGGATGCTCGCGAGGACGGCGACCTTGTTCACGGCCCCCTCGATCTCCCGGATGTTGCTCCGGATGTTCTCGGCGAGGAACTTCACGACCTCGTCGGGGAACACGGCGCCGTGGAAGCGGGCCTTCCTGTCGATGATCGCCACGCGGGTCTCGTAGACGGGCAGGTCGATCTTCGCGACCACTCCCCACTTGAACCGGGAGACGAGCCGCTCCTCGATCGTGGGGATCTCGGCGGGGTTCGAGTCGGACGAGAGGATGATCTGCTTGTTCGCGTTGTAGAGCGTGTTGAAGGTGTGGAAGAACTCCTCCTGCGTCCGCTCCCGGTTCGCGAGGAAGTGGATGTCGTCGATCAGGAGGACGTCCACGTGCCGATACCGGAACCGGAAGCTGTCGAGCTCGCCATTCGCGACGGCGGTCACGAAGTGATTCGTGAAGCTCTCGCACGACAGGTAGAGGATCCTCATGTCCGGCCGGCGCTCCATCAGGCGGTGGCAGATCGCCTGGAGGAGGTGGGTCTTGCCGAGGCCGACCGAGCCGTGGAGGAAGAGCGGGTTGTACGACTTCCCCGGGCTGTCAGCGACCGCGAGCGCCGCCGCGTACGGGAAGTTGTTGCTCGGCCCGGGGATGAAGTTGTCGAAGGTGTAGTGCGGGTTCAGGACGACGTCGCTCTCGCCGTAGGCGAGGGTGGGGGAGGGGCGCGGGGAGGGGGGGCGCACCGGGGAGGCGACGGGCGCCTCGCCGGCCCCGGCCACGGCAGGCGGCCTCTCCTCGTCGCCGATCCGGATCTCCACCTCGGGGTCGCCGCCCGACACCTCGCGCAGCGCGCGGCGCAGGACGCCGAAGTACTTCCGCAGGATCCACTCCCGGAGGAAGTTGTTCGGGACGGTCAGCTCGGCGCGGTCGGGCGTGAGCGAGACGAGCGCCATTCCGCGGAACCACGTCTCGAACTGCTGCCGCGGCACAGCGCGCCGAAGGATCGTCGCGATGCGCTCCCAGGCGCTCCTGTCGGGGACGGACTCGGACATCCGTTCGTCCTCCGCGCGCGACTAGCGCGCGCAGCATGTGTGCCAGCCAGAAAGAGCAGGTGCGACACGCGGTGGAGTGCTGTCGCTCTCCGCGCTTGGCCCCGGCCCTTCGCCGCGCGCCGTCGGGCTTCCCGTTGCCCTCTCTTCGGGGAGCCCGGCTGCGCTCGGCCGTTCTTCTCTTCTTCGTCTACGCGACCCTCACCGCGTGGCGCGCATCCTAGGAGAACGCGGAGGCTCCGTCAACAACGGCGAGCGCGCCGGGATCATATGCGGACCGCGCCCAGCCTCTTGACGCAGCCGCCGATCTCGTTCAAGCACGCGTCCACATCGCGCTCCGTGGATCCCGCATGAAAGCTCACTCGGATGCACTGCGCGGCCAGCTCGCGAGGGAGGCCCATGGCGAGGAGTACGTGCGACGGTTCCGCTGCTCCGCTCGCGCACGCGCTCCCCGTCGAGACCGAGATGCCCGCGAGATCGAGCGCGGCGAGCATCGCGTCGCCGGGGATGCCCGGGAGCGCGAGGCTCAACGTGTTCGGGAGCCCGTCCGGGGGCGAGAGCACCCGGGCGAGCGGGATCTCGTCGCGCAGGCGCGCGAGGAAGCGGGCGCGCAGCGCCGCCCAGAGCGCGCGGCGCGGTTCCGTCTCTCGTGCGGCGATCTCGGCGGCCGCGCCGAATCCCGCGATCGCGGCGACGTTCTCCGTGCCGGGCCGCAACCCCCGCTCGTGCTCGCCGCCGCGCGACAGGGGCGCGATGCGAACGCCGCCGCGGACGTAGAGGGCGCCGGCGCCCTTGGGCCCGTGCATCTTGTGCGCGGAGAGCGAGAGGAGGTCGACGCCGAGCTCGGCGACGGACACGCGCATCTTCCCGCACGCCTGGACGGCGTCCGTGTGCACGAGCGCTCCCGCGGCGCGCGAGCGCGAGGCGATCCCGGCGACCGGCTGCACCGCGCCCGTCTCGTTGTTCGCGAGCATCACGGAGACGAGCGACGCGCCGGCCGGCAGCGGCGCGTCCGGGCCCAATCGGCCTTCGCGATCGACGGCGAGCAGCGACAGGCCGACCTCGGGCCGCAGCGCCTCGAGCGCGCGCAGCACGGAGGGGTGTTCGATAGCCGAGCAGGCGGCGTGTCGGACGCCGTTCGCGCGCGCCGCCCCGAGGAGCGCCAGGGCGTTCGCCTCCGTCGCGCCGGAGGTGAAGAGGATCTCGCGGGGCCGCGCGCCCAGGAGCGCGGCGACCTGCTCGCGCGCGGCGTCGATCGCCGCCCGGGCCGCGCGGCCCTCCGCGTGGAGCGAGGAGGCGTTGCCGCAGTCGAGCCACGGCTCCATCGCGGCGCGCACGCGCGGGTCGAGCGGCGTGGTGGCGTTGGCGTCCAGGTAGGCGCGCACGGGACCATTCTAGGGAAATCGCCCGAGGCGGCGGGCCCCGGAACCCCACCTATTCCGGCCGGAGGAGGCGATAGACTCTAGGGAGTGCCGCTCCCGGCCCAGGAGACGCGATCCCTCTTCCCGGTGACGAGGGAATACGCGTACTTGAACACCGCCGCCGTCGCCCCACTCTCGACCCGCGCGAGAAGCGCGATGCAGAGGCTCGTGCGCGATCAGGCGGAGCACGGCGCGGCCCACTACGAGGCCTGGTTCGCGACCTACGAGGCGTGCCGCGTCGCGGCGGCCCGGCTCATCGGGGCGAGCCCGGACGAGATCGCCCTCGTGCCGAACACGTCGGCCGGGCTCTCCACGGTCGCGGCGGGGCTGCGCGCGGGCCCGGGCGACAACGTGGTCGTGCCCGAGCGCGAGTTCCCGGCGAACGTGTACCCGTGGATGGCGCTCCAGGGCGTCGAGGTGCGGTGCGCGAGGAAGTGCGGAGGCAGGCTCCTCGCGGAGGAGGTGGCGAAGGTCGTCGACCGGCGCACGCGCGCGGTCTCGGTGAGCTTCGTCGACTGGCTCACGGGCCACCGCGCGGACCTGCGCGCGATCGGCGACGTGGCGCGGGCGCACGGCGCGCTCTTCGTGGTCGACGCGATCCAGGGGCTCGGCGCGCTGCCGCTCGACGTAGAGGCGTGCGGCATCGACGCGCTCGCGGCCGACGGGCACAAGTGGCTCTGCGGGCCCGAGGGCGCGGGGGTCCTCTACGTGCGCCGCGAGGCGCGCGAACGCATCGCGGCGACGAGGCCGTCCTGGCTCTCGGTGCGGCACCCGACGCGCTTCCTCCAGTACGACATGGCGCCGGCGCCGACGGCGCGGCGCTACCAGGACGGGACGCCGAACACGTGCGGCGTCTACGGCCTCCGCGCCGCGCTCGACCTGATCCTCGAGATCGGCGTCGAGGCGATCGCCTCGCGGGTGCTCGCGCTCTCGGCCCTCGTCCGCGCCGGCGCGCGCGAGCGGGGCATCGCGCTCGCGTGCGACGCGGAGGGCGACGAGGCCTCGGGGATCACGAGCCTCGTGCTCGAGGACGCGGCCGTGTACGCGGCGGCGCTCGAGAAGCGGAAGGTGATCGTCGCGGCGCGTGAGGGGCGCCTGCGCGTCGCCACGCACCACTTCAACGACGAGGCGGACGTCGCGCGCCTCCTCGAGGCGTTCCAGTGACGCTTCGCGTCGTCCTCGTCGACAACTACGACTCGTTCGCCTACAACCTCGCGCAGGGGCTGCGCGTGCTCGGCGCGGACGTGGAGGTCCTGCGGAACGACGCGATCACGGCGGACGAGGCGCTCGCGCGGCGTCCCGACCGGTTCGTCGTCTCGCCGGGTCCCTGCTCGCCGGCCGAGGCGGGGATCTCCGTCGAGCTCTGCCGCAGGGCGAATGCGCCGCTCCTCGGCGTCTGCCTCGGCCACCAGAGCCTCGTCCATGCGTTCGGCGGGACCATCGGGCGCGCCGCGCGCGTGATGCACGGCAAGGCCTCGCCGGTCGCGCACGACGGCCGCGGGCTCTTCCGCGGGATCCCGAACCCCTTCCCGGCCGCCCGCTACCACTCGCTAGCCGCGCTCGCGGTGCCCGACTGCTTCGAGGTGACGGCGCGGACCGCCGACCGGGGCGAGCTGATGGCCGTGCGCCACCGCGACCGGCCGCTCTGGGGCGTCCAGTTCCACCCCGAGTCCTATCTCACGCCGCAGGGCGGCACGATCCTCCGGAATTTCCTAGAATCGCCGGCCGCATGAGCTGGCGTCGGAGGTTCGAGGAGCGCGGGTCGGCGCTCTGCGTGGGGCTGGACCCGGCCGCGGGACGGCTTCCGCCGGGCATCTCCGCCGAGGAGTTCTGCCTCGCCGCGGTCGAGGAGACAAGGGACTTCGCCGCGTGCGTGAAGCCGAACCTCGCGTTCTTCGAGCGGCTCGGGCCGGAGGGGCTCGCCGCGATGGTCCGCGTCGTGGCCGCGGCCCGGGCGAAGGGCATCCCCGTGATCCTCGACGCGAAGCGCGGGGACGTCGCCGAGAGCGCCCGGGCGTACGCGGAGGCCTTCCTCGGGGGGCCCTTCGACTGCGACGCGCTGACCGTGAACCCGAGCCTCGGCCTCGACACGGTAGCTCCCTTCGCAGAGCGGGCGAGGGACACGGGCCGGGGGATCTTCCTGCTCCTCCGGACCTCGAACCCGGGCGCCGCCCTCTTCCAGGACGCCGCCGAGGGGGCGCTCGTCGACGCGATCCGCGACGAGCCCGCGTTCGGCGCGGTCGTGGGGGCCACGGATCCCCGCGCGGGCGAAAGGCTGCGCCGGGCGCTGCCGGAAACCCTGTTCCTCGTCCCCGGATTCGGCGTCCAGGGCGGGACGGATCTGGGGCCGTTTTTCGGGGACGGCGGGCGCGGCGCCGTCGTAAACTCTTCGCGCGGCATCCTCTACGCCGGCGAGGGTCGGCCTTGGCCGGAGTGGAGGCAGGCGATCCGCGAGGCAGCCCGCGCCGCGCACGCGACGATCGAAAGAGCGCGCCGGAGATGAACTGGTACGAGACCGCTTTCCGAAAGCAGTACCTGGACCTCTACTACCATCGCAGCGACGACGCCGCGAAGGGCGAGGCCTCGTTCGCGGTCCGCGCGCTCGGGCTCCCGGAAGGTGCGCGCGTCGTCGACGTGGCGTGCGGCGCGGGCCGGCACGCCCGGGCGCTCGGCGCGCTCGGGATCCGCGTCGTCGGCATCGACCTCTCCCGCGACCTTCTCGCGGCCGCGGAGGGCGTCGTCCGCGTCCGCGGCGACATGCGCGAGCTGCCGTTCCACGGCGCGTTCGACGCGGCCACCTCCTTCTTCACCTCGTTCGGCTACTTCGACGACGCTGGCAACGCCGCGACGATCGCGAGCATCGCGTCCGCGCTCCGCCCGCGCGGGATGTTCCTCCTCGACTTCCTGAACGCCGCTGCCGTCGAGGCGCACCTCGTCCCCGAGAGCCGCGAGGAGCGGGACGGCCGCAAGTACCACGTGCGGCGCCGGGTCGACGACGACCGCGTGGTGAAGGACGTCGTCATCGAGGAGGAGGGCCTCACCCTCTCCTACAGCGAGTCGGTGCGGCTCTACAGCCACCACGAGCTCGTCCAGCTCCTCAAGGGCGCCGGCCTCTCCGTCGTAGCGTCGTACGGCGCCTTCGACGGCCGCGACTTCACGACCGACGCGCCGCGCTGCATCCTCGTGGCGCGGAAGACGCGCGAGATGTGACGCGACCCGTCTGCATCCCCTGGTCGCGGATCGACCCGGGCAACGCGCTCGCGCGGGCCTATCTCGTGGAGCCGGAGCGGGTCCTGCGCCTCTTCGCCTCGGACTACAGGGATCCGCGCGCGATCGGGCTTCCGGACCGCGCGGGCCGTCCGCGCCTCGGGGCGCTGCTCGCGGAATACAACCGCGCGATCGGCGGCTCCGTCGAGAACGCGCGGCGGCTCGACGACGGCTTCTGCGTGGTCTCCGGCCAGCAGGTCGGGCTCCTGCTCGGCCCCGCGTACACGACCTACAAGCTCTTCACCGTGATCAACGCGGCGCGCGTCCTCGAGAGCGAGCTCGGGGTCCCCGTCGTGCCGGTCTTCTGGATCGAGAGCGAGGACCACGACTGGGACGAGGTGAACCGCTTCTTCTGGGGCGACAGGCGCTACGGGATCGAGGCGGAGGTGCCGCAGGGCACGCCGGTCTCGAGGATCGAGGTCGACCCGAGCCGCTTCCTCGCGGAGGTCCGCGAGGCGCTCCGCGAGGGCGAGGCATGGGAGGTCGTGGAACCCGAGCGGAACGTCGCGCGCTGGCACGCGAGGAATCTCGCGCGCCTCGTGGAGGGCGAGGGTGTCGTCTTCCTCGAGCCCGCGCTCCTGCGCGAGCCGATGAGGCCGCTCGCGGAGAGGATCGCGAGGTCGTCGGAGGCGATCGACGCGGCGATCTCGCGCGACACCGGGTTCCCTCGCCGGCTCGCGCCGCCCGACGGCGCCTACCTCTTCGACAGCAGGGGCCCGCGCCGCCGCCTCGCGCGCGGCGAGGACGTGCCGGGGGAGTGGTCCACCGACGTCGTCTCGCGCGTGCTCGTGCAGAACGCGGCGCTCCCCGCGATCGCCGCGGTCTGCGGCCCGGGCGAGATCGAGTACTGGGCGCAGCTCAAGGGGGCGCACGAGGCGCTCGGCATCCCGATGCCCGCGGTGGTGCCGCGCGACTCGGCGACGCTCGTGGAGGAGGGGATCGCGCGCGACGCCGCGGGGCTCGGCCTCGACCTCGAGGAGGTCCTGCGCGGCGTGGCGCGGCCGCCGGAGCCCGGGGAGGCGGACCCCGTCGCGTCGCGGTTGAGGAAGCTCGCGACCGAGGCCTCGGACCTCCAGACCTCGCTCGAGGCGGGGAAGCTCGACCTCCCCGCGAACGCCGAGAAACCGTTCAAAAAGACGGTGGACCGGCTGCGGGAGGAGCTGCTGAAGCTCGCGCTGCGCATCGACGACGCCCGGGCCGAGGCGCAGGGGGCGGGCCGCCGCCGCTACGAGAGGGTCCTCCGGGAGCTGCGGCCGAGAGGGGCCCTCCAGGAGCGCAGCCACTCCCTGTTCCCCTACCTCCTGCGCCACGGGAAGGGGCTCGCGAAACGCCTCGTGGAATCGTTCGATCCTTTCGAGTCCGGGCACTATCTTGTCCGGCTGTGAACCTGGTCGAGATCCTCGCGGTCGGCGCCCACCCGGACGACGTCGAGCTCGGGTGCGGCGGGCTCCTGCTCGCGATGCGCGCGCGCGGCCACCGTTTCGCGATCGTGGACCTCACCGCGGGCGAGAGGGGTTCGCGCGGCACCGCGGAAGAGCGCGCGAAGGAGGCGCAGGCGGCGGCGGCCGTCCTCGGCGCCGCGGCGCGCGAGTGCCTCCACCTCCCCGACACGCGCCTCGAGCCGACGCACGGCGCGGTGAAGGCGATGGTCGAGGCGGTCCGGAAGTGGCGGCCGCAGCTCGTCGTGTCGATGAGCCCCCTCGACCGCCACCCCGACCACGCGGCGGCGGCGAGGATCGTGGAGAACGCGTGCTTCCTCGCGGCGCTCCCGAACTTCGACGCCCCCGGAGCCCCCCATCGTCCGCGCCGCGTGGTGCGCTACTCGCGCCACGCGTGGTTCGCCCCGAGCTTCGTCGTCGACATCACGGAGCACGTCGAGAGGAAGCTCGAGGCGATCCGCTGCTACAAGAGCCAGTTCACGCGCGAGGCGCCCGGCGCGAGGACTCCGATCTCCGCGCCGGACTTCGAGGAGGACCTGCGCGCGTCCTGGCGCTTCCACGGGCAGGGTGTCGGCGCGCTCTACGCCGAGCCCTTCGCGATGGACGGCCCGCCCGCGGTGCCCGACCCGGTCGCAGCGCTGTGCGTCGAGCGGAGGGATTTCTAGGGTGCGCCAGGGCGCGCGGCCCCGGTCGTTGCGGCCGGCCTCCCGGGCGCGCCCCAGGGGGTCCGGGGGCATCGCATGAAGGTCGCGATCGTCTGCTACCCGACGTACGGAGGTTCGGGCGTCGTCGCGACCGAGCTCGGGCTCGCGCTCGCGGAGCGCGACCACGAGGTCCACTTCCTCTCGTACGAGCCCCCCTACCGGCTCGGCGGCGACTTCCGCCCGAACGTGTTCTTCCACGAGGTGCAGGTCACCGCGTACCCGCTCTTCCGCTACCCGCCCTACGATCTCGCGCTCGCGTCGAAGCTCGTCGAGGTCGCGGAGACGCACGGGATCGATCTGATCCACGCTCACTACGCGGTGCCGCACGCGGTCTCGGCGGTGCTCGCGCGCGACATGCTCGGCCGGCCGGTGAAGGTGCTCACGACGCTCCACGGCACCGACGTCACGCTCGTCGGCCAGGAGAAGAGCTACCTCGCGGCGACGCGCTACGGGCTCATGCGCTCCGACGGGATCACGGCGGTCTCGCGCCACCTCGCGGAGGAGACGAAGCGGGTCCTCTGCGACACGTGCAAGGTTCGCGTCGTCTACAACTTCGTGGACACCGAGCGGTACGCGCCCCGACCGTGCGGCCCGACGCGCGCGCGTTTCGCGAAGCCTGAGGAGAAGGTGCTCCTCCACGTGTCGAACTTCCGCCCGGTGAAGCGGCCGCTCGACGTGGTCGCGATCTTCGCGGAGGTCGCGCGGGCGATGCCCGCGAAGCTGCTCCTCGTCGGCGAGGGGCCGGAGCTCCAGCGGGCGGAGGAGTTCGCGGCGGGCCTCGGCCTCGCGAATCGGGTGCGCTCCCTAGGCCAGCGGTCCGACATCGAGCGGATCCTCCCGTGCGCCGACCTCTTCCTCCTCCCCTCCCAGAGCGAGAGCTTCGGCCTCGCGGCGCTCGAGGCGATGTCGTGCGGGGTCCCGGCGGTCGCGAGCAGAGTCGGGGGACTTCCCGAGGTGATCGAGGACGGGGTGAGCGGTATCCTCGCGCCGGTGGGTGCGACCGAGGAGATGGCCGCACGCGCTGTTAGGCTCCTCGAGAACCCAAAAGCCCATGAGGCGATGGCGAAAGCGGCAAGGCAGCGGGCGACGGACCGATTCGACCGATCCCTTTGGATTGGCGAATATGAATCCGTCTACCGGCAGCTCCTCGCCGGCGCCTGATTCCGGCGGCGCCCCGCCTCCCGCGAGCGCGGGCTCAAGGCCCCCGAGCCCTCCGCCGAAAATGAGAGCCGAGTGGCGGCCGCTCCGGAGGGGGAGCCGCCCGTGGGTACAACGGGAGGACAGCACCATCGTGAACCGGGCCGCCCTCAATTCGTACCTGAGGGAGATCAACAGGGTGCCGCTGCTCACGGCAGAGGAGGAGCGGGACCTTGCCCACCGCATCAGGGAGGGCGACCTCGAGGCGCGCGAGCAGATGATCCAGGCGAACCTGCGCCTCGTCGTCTCGATCGCCAAGAACTACGGGGGCCGCGGGCTCTCGCTGATGGACCTCATCGAGGAGGGCAACATCGGCCTCATGCGCGCGGTCGAGAAGTTCGACCCGGGGCAGGAGACGCGCTTCTCGACGTACGCGACGTGGTGGATCAAGCAGTCGATCCGCCGCGCGCTCGTGAACACCGTGAAGACGGTGCGGATCCCCTCCTATCTCGTCGAGGTGATCACGCGGCTGCGGCACAAGACCGCGGAGCTCGAGCAGACGCTCGGCCGCGACCCCACCCTCGGGGAGCTGGCGAAGGCGCTCGACCTCGAGGAGGAGAACGTCCGGGTGCTGAAGCGCGCGATCCGCGCGGAGGCGACCGGCGCCGGCACGGTGAGCCTCGACGCGATCCCCGCGGCGAGCGAGACGATCGTCGACGAGCGCGTGCAGCGGCCCGAGGACGTGTTCTTCCGCCGCTACGACCTCGGCAAGATCGAGGACCTGCTCTCGTCGATCAGCGAACGCGAGGCGAGCATCCTCCGGCTGCGGTTCGGCCTCGAGAAGGGCCAGAAGGAGCCGCTGACGCTCAAGGAGATCGGCGAGCGGATCGGGCTCACGCGCGAGCGCGTGCGGCAGATCGAGGCGGAAGCGCTGCGCCGCCTCCAGAAGATCATGAGCAGCGACACGTTCTGACCCGGCCGAGCGAGCGTCCGGGCCCGCGAGTCCCTACTCCCCGACCCGGAACGAGACGTCGCCGGTCCCGGAGATGGCCCAGACCGTCGGCAGCGGCGCCCCCTTCTCCCGCGGCGGGCCCATGCGGCCGACGGCGCCCTTCTGGTTCTCGTCCCAGATCGTCTGGAGGTTCCCGTGCTCCGGCACGTCGAGCTTGCCCGTCTGCGTCTGGAACTTCAGCTGGCCGCTCCACGCCGCGGGCAGCGCCACGCGGACGTGGCCGCTCGTCGACTCGGCGCGGAGCTCCCCCGTCGGGCCCGCGCCGGCCGCGACGAACGAGACGCCGCCGCGCCGGCCCGTGAGCCTCCCTCCCTTGGCGTCGGCGTGCGTGACGATGGCGCCGTCGGTCGTGACGACGAGGTCGGCCCAGGCGCCGGAGACATCCACGTCCGCCTCGGCGCATCTGCACGAGAGGGAGATGCCGGGCGGCGCCGCGATCTCGAGATCGAGATCCGCGTCCTTCGCTGCCTTGTCGACCTCGAGCGCGAGGTCGCTGCCGCCGTCCGACTTCGACGTCCGCACGAACGCGACGACGCGGTCGAGCGGCACGTCCGACCTCCCCCGGACGGCCACGTCGATCCGGCCCGCCGTGCCGTTGCGCAGCCGCAGCCTTCCCTTCCAGGCGATCACGGAGAGCTTCGTGCTCTCCCCGGCCTCGAAGGACGAGGAGAAGGAGCCCCCGCACCCGCCGACGACGAGAAGGAGGGCGAGCGCAAGGGCGGCAGGAGCGACGCGCATCCGCCCAAGTGTATCCTTGTCCGCGTGGCCGCGACCCTTGTCGTCCTCCTCTGCGCGGCGGTCTTCGATCCGTTCGACGAGCCGCTCGATCCGCAGCGGTGGTACATCGGCGTCCCCGGCGCGCCCGAGAAGGGGTGGATGAGGATCCCGCGCGACGGCTGGATCGCCGCGCGCGGGCTGCCCGAGGACAAGGAGCGGATCGAGATCGTCTTCCGCCACAAGGGCGGCACGCTCGAGGTCGGTTTCCACGACGAGAAGGAGCCGCTGTCCTCCCCCCTCGGCACCCCCCTCCTCCTCCCGCCGGCGCCGGGGGCGCGCACGCTCGTCCTCACCGCCGGCGGCGCCGAGATCGACGGGAAGCCCGCCGCGTCTCCGGGCTTCAAGGGGGCGTTCCGGCTCCGCGCGACGAAGGGCGACGTCGAGATCGACGAGGTGCGCGTCACGCCGCGCGGCAAGGAGCTGCCCGCCGCCGACGCCCGCGTCGTCTTCGCGGGGACGACGCCCCCCGTCTTCACCGAGGGCCGGACCTCCTACTCCCGCGAGACGCTCACGCTCTGGGACGTCGATGTCGCGATCCTCCTCGCGCGGGGCGAGCCCGCCTTCGCGGAGCTGCGCGCGGCGCCGAAGGGCTCGCCGCTCCTGGGCGCGCTCGTCGCCGCGGGCGACGCCAAGGCGCTCGCGAAGAGGGCGGGCGCGCACCCGCTCGCGCGGAGCGACTGGCGCGACGAGACGAGGAACCTCCCGCCGGCCGCCCTCGACGCGTACCTGGAGGCCGAGTACGCGGTCTTCGCGCTCGTGATGGACGCGCAGCGCGCGCTCAACGCGGCCGCGAGCCCGCGGAAGGGTCTCGAGCCGCTCGTCCATCTCGCGGTGATCCGCCACGCGGCGAACGCGCACGCGGCGATGGGCCTCGCCGAGACGGACGGCGATCGCGCCGCGGTCGCCGCGCTCCGGAAGGCGCTCAAGGGAGAGGAGCCCGCGCGCGCGAGCGCCGACCGGCTGCGCGCGGCCGCGGCGGAGGCGGCGCGCGAGATCCTCGGCGAGCCCCCGCCGGAGTGGCCGGGGTTCCGCTTCGACCCCGCGCGCCGCTACATCGCGATGACGCGCGCGAAGGAGATCGTGGAGGATCTCGTCCGGTGACCGGGCCCTCGCTCTACGTCCACATCCCGTTCTGCGAGACGAAGTGCCCGTACTGCGACTTCAACTCGTTCGCGGTCCTTGGCCGCGACGTGGACGGGTATCTCGATGCGCTCCGCCGCGAGATGGACGCGCGCGGCGTGCCCGGAGACCCCCCCACCATCTTCATCGGGGGCGGGACGCCCACGGTCGTCACGCCGGAGCAGCTCGCGCGCTACCTCGGCGACATCACGGCGCGCCTTCGCCCCGACCCCGCGCGGGAGTTCACCGTCGAGGCGAACCCGGGCTCGCTGACGAGGGAGAAGGTCGCGGTGCTCAAGGAGCACGGCGTGAACCGCGTGAGCCTCGGCGCGCAGTCGCTCGTGGACCGCCACCTCGCGACGCTCGGCCGCGTGCACCGCGCGGCGGAGGTCGAGGAGGCGTACCGCATGGTGCGCGAGGCGGGCATCCCGCGCGTGAACCTCGACTTCATCTACGGCGTGCCCGGCATGACGCTCGCCGAATGGGCCGCGACGCTCGAGACCGCGATCTCGTGGCGTCCCGACCACCTGTCGTGCTACGCGCTCATCTTCGAGCCGGGCACGGAGTTCCACGCGCGGCGAAGCGCGGGGCGCCTGAATCCGATCGCGGAGGATCGCGAGCTCGCGATGTTCCGGTACACGGAGCGGCGGCTGCGGCGCGCGGGGATCCTGCGCTACGAGATCTCGAACTTCGCGCGAAGGGGCGAGGAGTGCCGGCACAACCTCGTCTACTGGCGCAACGGGGAGTACGCGGGCTTCGGCGCGGGCGCGTTCAGCTACCTCCAGGGCCGTCGCACGGGGAACGAGCGCCATCTCGGCCGCTACGCGGAAGCCGTGCGCGGGCGCGGCGACGCGATCGCGACCGAGGAGCGGCTCGAGGGCGAGGCGGCGGCGAGGGAGACGATCGTGCTCGGGCTCCGCACCTCCGAAGGCGTGGACGTGGAGGCGGTCGAGCGCCGCTACGGAGTCGATCTGGGGGGGCTCCGGGGGACCATCGGACGCATGCGCGGGCTCGGGCTCGTCGCGCCCGACGGGCCGCTCCGGCTCGCGCGCCGCGGCTGGCGCGTCGCCGACGAAGTCGCCGCGGCGTTCCTGTGATTGACCCGGCGAGGGGCCTCGCCGGGCCCCCGGAGCCCCCCCCACTCCTACTTGCCGAGCCGGAGGCGCTCGCCGAGGATCCGCGGAAGGCGGTTCTGCTCGATCGCCTTGATCGCGCCTTCCACGTCGTAGGCGACGCGCTTGATCCAGACTTTCCGCTCCTTCGTGTCGAAGACCGCGTAGGCGGCTTTCGGGTTCTCGTCGCGGGGCTGGCCGACGGAGCCGACGTTGATCAGGACCTTCTCGCACGCGTCGACGTCGATCGTGCTCTCCATCGTCCACCCGACCACGCCCTCCCGCAGGTAGAACGAGATCGGGATGTGCGAGTGGCCGACGAACCCGCACCGCGTCTGCATCTCTTGGAGGCTCAGGTGCGCGTCATACTGCGTCTGGATGTAGTCGAACGCGTGCGCGTCGTAAATGGTTGCGTGCGCTAGAGTTACGTCGGGCTCGACGTTGGCCGTGATCGGGAGCGCCTGGAGAAAGTCGAGGTCGTCCTTGGTCAGCGCCTCGCGCGTCCAGAGCACGGCCGACTTGGCGTAGGAGTTGAAGAACTCGAGCGTCAGCTTCTCGCAGACGGCGAAGTCGTGGTTGCCCGCCACGATGTGGCTGCAGAGCGCGCGCGTCTTCTCGATGCACTCGTGGGGGTGCGCGCCGTATCCGACGAGGTCCCCGGTGCAGAGGTAGACATCGATGGCCTCGTGCTCGTAGGCCTTCAGCACGGCGTCGAGCGCGTGCAGATTCCCGTGGATGTCGCCAAAGATGCCGTAGCGCACGCCTCAGATCTCGGTCCTGATGGGAGCCCTCAATGTCAGCCGCAGATGGGTGATCACTAAGAATACGACGGAATGGAGCGTGGAGTATAGAGCCAGCCATGCCGTCGAAGGGGATCGGCTCGCATCGAGGCCATAGAGGCCGAACGCGGGCAGGATGCGGCCGAGGGGGCTGTCGCCGAGCGCGTCGCCAGCGACGAAGAGGGCGAGGAGAAGCACGGGAGCGAAAAGGCGGCTCGTGATCGAGGAGAGCGCGAGCGCGGCGGCCGAGAGGACCGGCGCGGTGAGGAGCACCCGGGAAAGGCCTCGGAGAAGGGCGGGGGGGATGAGCGGTCCGTCCAGGCCGCCGCCCGTCGCGGCGAGAACGCCCAATAGCCCGGCGGCCGCGAGGAGGCAGACGAAGATCGTGACCGCAAGAAGGCCCAGGAAGCGGCCGACGATGTAGGGGACGAGGCCCACGGGCTGGCTCAGGATCAGCAGGAACGTGCCCCGTTCGAGGTCGGCCCGCACGAGGGCGGTCCCGAGGAAGGCTGCGGTGACGAGCACGGCGAGGAGCACGCTAGAGATGGTGAGGTTCACCGACTCGGGCGCCGAGGCGCCGAAGGAAAAGGGGCGCAGCAACGTCGAGACGGCGGCGAGCGCAAGTATCGTGGCGACAGCGACATAGGCGAATGGGCGCCTGAGGCATTCGCGCCACGCGTTCGTCGCGATCGCGAGCGTCATCGCAGGATCCCGAACCCCGAGAACTCGCCGGTGCCTGCGCCGGTGTCCTGGGCCTCGGCTTCGATATAGCGGCCGAGCGACTCCCTTACCCGGCGCGCCGCCTCGTCGTTGTCGGCAGGCGAGCCCTCAAGAATGAGCTCTACCCGTCCGTCGGGGAGGTTCTTGACATATCCAGCAATGGGGAGTCCTCTTAGGGCGGATTCAGTGCGCCACCGAAATCCCACGCCTTGGACATGTCCGGAGTACAGGATGCGGCGACGCTCGAGCGCCATCGGCAGTCCTTTGATACCACGACGCCCGACTTTCCACGTGGAAAGTCGGCCGCTCGTAGTAGGATGATCCGCGCAACACCACTACCTATAGTGAGGCACTCATGGCGGCGGAACGGAAGCTCGGACGCGGTTTGGACTCGCTCCTAGGCGAGGCCCGGGCGCACGAAGGCGAGGAGATCCTGAGCCTCGCACTCGACCAGGTCCATCGGAGCCCGCACCAGCCCCGCCACGACTTCGACGAGGCGGCGCTCGAGGAGCTCGCCGCTTCGATCCGGGCCAACGGAGTGCTCCAGCCGATCATCGTGCGTCCCGGCGCCGTTGGCTACGAGATCGTGGCTGGCGAGCGTCGCGCCCGGGCGGCCAAGCTGGCCGGGCTCGCCGCGGTCCCTGCGATCGTGCGCCGCTACAGCGACGAGGACACGCTCGTCCTGAGCCTCGTCGAGAACATCCAGCGCGCGGACCTGAACGCGATCGACCGCGCGTCGGCCTACCGCCGGCTTGTGTCCCACCTGAACGTGACGCAGGAGGAGGTGGCGCGCCGGATCGGCCTCGACCCGTCGTCCGTGAGCAACATGATCCGCCTCCTCGATCTCCCGCCGGAGGTGCAGGACCTCGTGCGCGGCGGCGCCCTCTCGATGGGGCACGCACGCGCGATCCTCGGGCTTTCGGACGAGATCGACCGCATCCACGTCGCGGAGCGGGTGATCCGCGAGGAGCTCTCGGTCCGCGCCGTCGAGCGCCTGATCCGGGACGGCGCCACGGCGCCCAAGCGCCGCGTCACGCCGAGAAAGCCGCCCCAGGTGATGGCCATCGAGAGCGAGCTCCGCGGCATCCTCGGCACGAAGGTCCGGATCGAGGACCGCCGGGGCAAGGGGCGGATCGTGATCGACTACTACTCGCCCGAGGAGTTCGAGCGGCTCGTCGGCGCGCTCCGGGGCGAGCGCGGCTTCTCTCGCGCGGACCTCTAGGCAGCGGCCAAGGGCCGCAGCCCGCACGGGCGCCCGCGGCGCATCGAGGTGGGGGGGGTCCGGGGGCCGCCCGCGTCGCGGCCCATCGGCGCCGACCCCGCCCCAAGGGGCAAAAGGGGACGAGCGCCCGCGAAACCGGGGGGTCGGGGGAGGCGCTCGCCCGCTACTTGCCTGCGGCCGCCCGCTGGATGCGCTCGCCCTTCGGGTCGGCCTTCTCGGGGTCGGCGATGTCCGCCGGGAACGGAACGTCAAGGCCGATCCGGATCTCGCCCTGGGCGTCCGGCTTCCGCAGGAGGCGACCGCAGAACGCGGCGTCCCCCTCGAGCGGCTGGACGGGCGCACTGGACAGGGTGGCGATCGACTGCTCGCCCTCGGAGAGCGGGAAGTCGTGCCCCATGGCCTTGCCGTTCTCGTAAATGATGACCTTGTGGAGGGTTGCGGGGTCCACGATGAGGTCGCGCGTCGCGATCGTCGAGAAGTCCGCGTCGTCCTTGAACGTCGGGTGCTGGCCGGCCGTCGTCCTCGCGGCGAGCTTGTCGACGATCCCCTGCCCCTCGACGACTTTCGCGAAGGGCGTGTGCCGCTTGTCGAGGTCCACGTCCGTGCCCGTCATGATCATGAACTGGACGCCGTTGTCCCAGTCCGCATCCGACGCCATCTGGGAGGTCACGACTCCCGCGCGGTGCGCGATCCGGTAGCGGCCGGCCTCCGGAGCCATCTCGTAGCCGACCCCGCCGGAGCCCCACCGGAGGATGTGCTTCTTGTTCTGCGGGTCGTTGTAGAAGAACGTGAAGGGGTCGCCGCCCATCACGCCGAGCGGCTTCTCGGCGTCCGCCTTGCGGACGAAGTGAAACAGCGTGTCGTTGTAAACCCCTTTCCGCGCTAGGGTTACGAAGTTCTTCATGTGCTCGGGGCACAGCTCGGAGAAGAACTGGATGTGGACGTCTCCTTCGCTCGTGCGCAGCACGGCGACGACCGCGGGGTTCGGAAGGGGCTCGGTGTAGGCGTTTGCATCGACCCAGGTGAGATCGGCGCGCACCTGCTTCAGGAGCGCGGCCGTCGGGGCCGCGGAGCCCGCGGTGAACCAGTTCTGCTTCGTGATGAGGAGCTCGTCGAACTTCGGCTGCTCAAGCTCGGAGAGGAACGCGATCGCCTTCTCGAGGTGGGGGCGCCGCTCGTCGGCGGTCGCCTTGTCGGCGGTCCATGCCTCGCGGTAGTGGCAGATTCCGAGGAGCCAGAGCGCCTCGCCCTCGGCCTTCGTGCCGCGCACCTCGCCGAGGAAGGACTCGAGCGCGGCGATCTCCTTCGCCGCGGACTCGTCGGCGCGGAGCTTCTGCTTCACCGCGTCCGCGCGCTGCCAGAGCGCCGCGAACTCCGACGGCTCGACCGAGGGGCCGAGGTTGAGGAAGAAGATCACGCCGATCGTGACGAGGAGCACGAGCGCCGCCATCGCCGCGTAGAAGCCGCGGCGTTCGCGGACCTTCGCCATCGCCACGTCGAAGGTGTGGCGCACGTCGTCCGGGTCGGGAAGGGGGATGGGGGGGCGCTCGTGCGCCTTCGGGTCCTTCTGGTGCAACGGATTGCTCATTTGCGATGGCCTATTTGCGGTAGTTGACTCTGACGACGATGGCGAGGTTGTCCTGCATGCCGGCGCCCGGCTTGGGGATGCGGTCGATGTCGACGATGCAGCGGTCGTCGCCCTTCACGAAGAACAGCCGCGTCGATCCCGACTGCGCGCCCTCGTCGCCGGCGAACGTCCAGCTGTACGGCGGCGCGGCCATCCGCTCCTTGTAGAAGCGGACGGCGTCCGCCTCCGCGCCCTGCCAGTCGAACGCGAACCGGCCGCAGCGGAACGTCGGCCGCCGGTACGCGAAGGACTTCCCGTCGGCGGTGAGGTACGTCGCGCCCCGGGGCGCGACGACGTCCTCGAAGATCGTGGTGGAGAGCGGCGTGCTCGCGGGCGGCGTGGACTGGCATGCGGCCACGAGCAGGAGCAGCGCGGCAGGGGCGACGCGCACGAGGTTCATCGGAGATCCTCCGGGACGGGGATGAAGCGTTCGAGATGGCCGAGATGCCCGGCCTCCTTGATCAGGTTGCGCGCGACCACGAGGCGCTGGATCTGGTTCGTGCCCTCGTAGATCTGCGTGATCTTGGCGTCCCGCATGTATTTCTCGACCGGGTAGTCGCGCATGTAGCCGTACCCGCCGAAGATCTGCACGGCGGCCGTGGTCACCTCCATCGCGACATCGGTGGCGAAGAGCTTGCACATCGCCGAGTACTTCGTGAGCGACTCGGAGCCGGCGTCCACCGCCTTCGCCGCCGCGTACACGAGCGCGCGCGCCGCCGCCACCTTGGTCGCCATGTCCGCGAGCATCTGCTGCACCATCTGGAACGACGAGATGGGCTGGCCGAACTGCTGGCGCTGCTGCGCGTAGACCATGGCGAAGTCGAGGGCCCCCTGGGCGAGGCCGACCGCCTGGGCCGCGACGCCGGGACGCGCCCGATCGAGCGTCATCATGGCGTGCTTGAAGCCGAGGCCGGGCTTGCCGCCGAGCAGCTGCGACTCGTGCACGCGGCAGTTCTCGAGCTCGAGCTCGCCGACCGGCACGCAGCGGATGCCCATCTTGTCCTCGACGTAGCCGACGCGGTAGCCGGGCATGTCGCGCTCCAGGAGGAAACCGGAGACGCGCCGACTCTTGCTCGTCGGGTCCGTGACGGCGAAGACAGTGTTCAAATGGGCGGCGGGGCCGTTCGTGTTCCACTTCTTGGAGCCGTTGAGGACGTAGTACTTGCCGTCCGGCTCGGCGCGGCAGGAGAGCCCGCCCGCGTCGGAGCCGGCGCCCTTCTCGGAGAGGCCGAACGCGATCAGCGTCTCGCCGCGGGCGATGCCCGGCAGGTACTTGCGCTTCTGCTCTTCCGTTCCCGCGAGGAGGATGGGGAACGAGCCGAGCGCGTTGACCGCGAAGAGGACGCCCGTGCCGCCGCAGCAGCGCGAGAGCTCCTCGACCACGACGCAGAGATCGAGGACTCCCCCCCCGGCCCCCCCGTATTCCTCGGGGATCCAGACTTTCATCAGGCCGGCCGAGGCCAACGCCTCCTTGATGTCCCAGGGGTACTCCTGGAGCCGGTCGTACTTCCACGCGCGGGGCAGTACCACCTCGCGCGCCACGGCGCGGGCGCGATCCCGCCACTGCAGGTTCTGTCTGGAGAGAAGCTCGTCCAAAGGTGCCCCTCTTTCTTCACGGGGGAAACCACGGATTCTAGGCCGGCCGTGCAGGGTTCGCAAAGGGCGACCGGCGCGAACCCGCGTTCGCGCGCGCGGGGCGGGGGCGGGCCGGGGCGACCGGCGGCACGCGTCGCAATTCCGGTCGGACCACGGGGTTACGGGCGGATTTCCGGATGGGCTGGCCTGTTTTTGGTGTTCAGCCTATAATCGAGGGTTTCCAGCGCGGGGGCGTTGCCCGCGCATTGGGACCATGGAACAACGGGAGATGACCAGCGGAGCGGCAACGCTCCCCCCTCAGAGCCGCGTGAAGGACCAGATCAAGCGGATCCAGGAATACGTTTGGGCCCGACACATCGATGGGTCGGACCATTACGACCATTCCATCGACGAGGACGAGGCGATCCGCGTGCTGGACGCCTTCTATTCGGAGATCGGGAACCGGAACAGCCCGGACCAGATCTACCTCGGCATCCTGCTCTTCGAGCGGGCGTTCGAGCACCCGGAGCAGCAGGCCGAGCTGTTCGAGCGGGCGCGGAAGATCCTCGAGTTCTACCGCCGGGTCTCCCAGGAGACCGACTGGCCCGCGGTCGAGGACCGGCTCGACGACATCCGGCGCTACCAGGAGGAGCAGGCGCCTCCGCCTCCGCCTCCTCCGGAGCCGGTCGTGGAGATCCCCGCGGCCGCGCCGCCGCCCGCGGAAGCCGAGCCCGTGCAGGTCCCTCCGGCCGCGCCGGAGCCCGCTCCCGCCCCCGCGGCGATCGCCGTGGCGGAGGGGGAGGTGCAGGAGGCGGCGGTCGCGACGCAGGACAAGGACGCCCGGCGCGAGGCGCGCGAGGCGATCATCGCGGACCTGCCGGTCGTGGCCGGCATGGTTCTCGTGCCGGCGGGAAGCTTCCTCTACGGGCCGGATGGCCAGGAGGTCTTCCTCGACATGTTCTACATCGACAAGAACCCGGTCACGAACGCGGAGTACCAGCGGTTCGTGCGCGAGACGGGGTACCGCCCGCCGCGCTACGCGGAGGATCCGCGCCTCAGCCAGCCGGACCAGCCGGTGACCGGCATCTCCTATGCCGACGCCGCGCAGTTCGCCCGCTGGGCGGGCAAGGAGCTCCCGACGGAGCAGCAGTGGGAGAAGGCCGCGCGGGGCACCGACGGGCGGACGTACCCGTGGGGCAACGACCCTCCGGGCGCGTCGGACGCCGCCTTCGGGCAGGATCCCGAGAGCGGCGCCCCGAGGGCGGTCGGGAGCTGGGCGCGGAACGTCTCGCCCTTCGGGGCCGAGGACATGTGCGGCAACGTGTGGGAGTGGACCTCGAGCCGGTACAAGAAGGACGGCGAGTTCCATGTCGTGCGCGGCGGGAGCTACAACGACCCCGTCGAGTACCTCCACGCCTACTACCGCCTCGAGGCACACCCGAAGGACAAGTGCGAGGCGATCGGGTTCCGCTGCGTAAAGAACGTCCACCTCTAGTTCCCGCGCCGATGGGGCCCCAGAGCCTCGCGCGCGCGGGATCGGTTTCGACGGGGTCAGGCTGCCGTCCGGGTGGCCCGGGCGGGGGCCCGGGCGGGACCTGGGGCCGCGCGCTCCGTGAAGGATCGGGGCTCTCCACATGGCCTTCGTGTTCATCGACCGGGTGCTCGAGTGCGAGGCGGGCGAGCGCGTCGTCGCGCTCAAGGCGCTCGCCTTCAACGAGGAGTTCTTCCGGGACCACTTCCCCGGCATGCCGGTGCTGCCGGGGGCGATGATCCTCGAGGGGTTCGTCCAGGCGGCCCGGCGGTGCCTCGCCGCGAAACCCGGCGGCGACGACCTCTGGGTGCTCGCGGAAGTGGCCCAGATGCGCTTCAACCGGTTCGTGGTGCCGGGAGAGGTCGTTCGCCTCGAGGTGGACCGGGAGAAGGAGGAGGACGGCGCGGTGTGGTTCCGGGGCCGCGCGTACACAGGCGAGGAGGGGGTCGGCCGGCTCCGCTTCGCCGTCCGTCCCCGCGCGTCCGCTGAAGTTGACGCGGGCATCCCGCGCGCTTAACGTCTTTTGCGGGAGCCCTTCCATGGACGAGCAGGAGATCGTTTCGAAGGTACGCCAGTGCGTGGCGACGGCCCTCGGCCGCGATGAGGACGAGGTGCAGGTCGACAAGAAGCTGCAGAGCGACCTCGAGGCGGAGTCGATCGACTATCTCGACATCACGTTCCAGCTCGAGAAGGCCTTCGGGATCTCGATCGACAAGGACGAGCTCTTCCCGCAGAAGATCTTCCAGGACGAGGAGCTCGTGAAGAACGGCGTCGTCACCGAGAAGGGCCTGCAGTTCCTCGAGGAGAAGCTCCCCTTCGCGGATCTCGCGACGTTCCGGAAGGACCCGCGCGTGACGCGCGTGCCCGACCTCTTCACCGTCGGCCTGCTCGTCAACTACGTGAAGACGAAGCTCGCCTCCTCCTGACGGCAGGGCATGAAGTACGTGCTCGTCGACCGCTTCCTGGAGCTGGAGGCGGGTCGCCGCGCGAAGTCCGTGAAGTGCGTCACGGCGGGCGAGGGGTTCTTCGGCGAGGCGGACGAGTACCCTCCGACGCTCGTCCTCGAGACGATCCTGCAGACGGGAGGCACGGTGGCGCGCCTCGTCGCGGCGCCCGGGACCCGCACGATGCTCGGCAAGGTCGAGCGCGCGCGGTTCCCCGCCGCGGCGCGGCCGGGCGACCGGATCGTGTGCGAGGTGGAGGCGATCCTGTCTCGCCCCGAGGGGACGATGTGCCGCGGCGTCGCTCGCGTCGACGGTAGAGTCGTCGGAGAGGCGGAGTTCATGATCATCTACCTGCCCGAGGCCCTGACCCCGAAGGAGAGCCCCGCGGCCCGCGAGCAGCGGCGCCTCCTCTGGCAGTCGCTCGGCATCCCCTGGGACGGGCAATGAGAAGGCGCATCGTCGTCACGGGTTTCGGCGCGCTCGCGCCCAACGGGAGCACCGCGGAGTCGTTCTGGACGGCCACGCGCGAGGGGAAGTCCGGCATCGCGCGGATCGAGAGCTTCGACCCCACCGGGTTCGCGGTGCAGGTGGCGGGCGAGGTGAAGGGCTTCGATCCCGCGAAGTTCGTCCCGAACCGGAAGGCCCTCAAGGTGATGGGCAGAAACATCCGGCTCGGCGTCGCCGCGTCGCGGATGGCGATGGAGCACTCGGGGCTCCTCGAGGCCCCCCCGGAGCCGGCCCGGTTCGGCGTCGTGATGGGCTCGGGGCTCGTGCCGACCGACGTCGAGGAGGTGGGGCAGGCGATCCTCGCGAGCCTCGACGAGAACGGCCGCTTCGACCTGAAGCGTTTCGGCACCGCGGGGCAGAAGACGCTCTTCCCCCTCTGGCTCCTGAAGCACCTGCCCAACATGGTGGCGGCGCACGTGTCGATCTTCCACCAGGCGCAGGGGCCGAACAACACGATCGTGACCGCGTGCAGCGCGTCCACGCAGGCGATCGGCGAGGCGATGCGCATCATCGAGCGCGGCGACGCGGACGTGATGCTCGCGGGCGGCGCGGACTCGCGCATCGACCCGCTCTCGCTCGTCGCCTACACGCTGCTCGGCGCGCTCTCCACATCGGACCGGCCGCCGGAGCGCGTCAGCCGCCCGTTCGACCGGGCCCGCGACGGCTTCGTGCTCGGCGAGGGCGCGGGCGTGCTCGTCCTCGAGTCGGAGGAGCACGCGAGGAGGCGCGGCGCGACGATCCACGCCGAGTGCGTCGGCTACGGCAGCTCGTTCGACGCGTTCGCCGTGACGCAGCCGGAGCCGGAGGGGAGAGGCGCCGTCGTCTCGATGCGGGAGGCCCTCAAGGACGCGCGCGTCTCGACGGACGACGTCGACTACATCTCCGCGCACGGCACGTCGACGATCCTGAACGACCTGACCGAGACCGTCGCGGTGAAGAAGCTCTTCGGCCCGAGGGCGTCGAAGGTGCCGATGTCGTCGATCAAGTCGATGATCGGCCACCTGATCGGGGCCGCGGGCGCGCTCGAGGCCGTCGCGAGCGTGCTCGCGATCCGCGACGGCATCCTCCCGCCGACGATCAACCTCGAGACGCCCGATCCGCAGTGCGACCTCGACTACGTGCCCAACACGGCGCGCGAGGCGAAGGTGCGGACGGTGCTCAGCAACTCCTTCGGCTTCGGGGGGCAGAACGCGTCCCTCGTGATCCGGGAGTACGTGGGGTGACCGGGCGTCGCGTCGTCGTCACCGGCCTCGGGATGGTCACGCCGCTCGGCCAGGGCGTCGCCCGCAACTGGGACGCGATGCTCAAGGGGGAGTCGGGCGTCCGGCGCATCACGCGCTTCGACGCCTCGACGATGAGCGTGCAGATCGCGGGCGAGATCGAGCCGCTGCCGCGCGTCCCCGAGGACGAGGCGTTCCCGGAGCTCGGCATCCACGCGCGCTTCGCGCTCGTCGCGGCGCGCGAGGCGTGGACGGATTCCGGGCTCGCCGGTTCCCGCGCCGATCCCGAGCGCGTGGGCGTCTTCATCGGCTCGGGCAAGGGCATCTCCGAGGTCGAGCGGCTCGTCGAGGCGTGCAAGGCGGCGATGGCGGCGAAGGGGCCCTTCGACTACGCCGCGTTCTCGAAGGCGCTGCCGCACGACTTCTCCCCGCAGCGTCGCGAGCAGGAGGAGTACTACCAGGCGGGCACGCACGTCGCGCGGGCCGTCGGCGCCCGCGGCCCGAACTGGGTCTGCATCACGGCGTGCGCCGCAGGCAACCACGCGGTCGGCGAAGCCTACAGCGCGATCCGGCGCGGCGACGCGGACGCGATCCTCGCCGGCGGCACGCACAGCCAGGTCGACATCATGAGCCTCTCGGGCTACGCGACGCTCGGCGCGCTGTCGCCGCGGAACGACGAGCCGCACCGCGCGTCGCGCCCGTTCGACCGGAAGCGCGACGGCTTCATCCTCGGCGAGGGCGGCGGCGTGCTCGTCCTCGAGGAGTACGAGCATGCGCGACGCCGCGGCGCGCGGATCCGGGCGGAGGTCGTCGGCTACGGCAATACGGCGGACTGCTACCGCGTCACGGACCCGCAGCCCGAGGGCGAGCGTGTCGAGCTCGCGATGCGCCTCGCGCTGAAGAGCGCGGGCCTGTCGCCGATGGACATCGGCTACATCAACGCCCACGGCACGTCGACGCAGCAGAACGACGCGATGGAGAGCGGCGCGATCGCGCGCATCTTCGGCGGCAAGGGCGAGGCGCCGCCGGTCTCCTCGACGAAGTCGATGATCGGGCACCTGATCGCGGCCGCCGGCGCCGTGGAGGCGATCGCGTGCGTCCGCGCTCTCGAGGAGGGCGTGCTGCCGCCGACGATCAACTACGAGTTCGAGGACCCCAATTGCCCCCTCGACTACGTCCCGAACGAGCCCCGGAAGGCGAGCATCCGTTACGCCATGAACAACTCGTTCGGGTTCGGCGGCCAGAACATCGTCACGATCCTCAAGAAGGCGTAGGCCGCCGCGGCGGGTGGGGAGGGGCTCCGGGGAGGGGCCGTCCCCCGGCGCCCCCCCGATTTCAGGCCGGGTGCCGCCCCGCTCGATAGGTACCTATGCGCACCGAGGACGCCGTCGACCGGCTGCTCCAGGGCCTGGAGCGGCTCGAAGGGCGGCTCTCGAAGATCGAGGGCCGTCTCGGCATCCTCGAGTCGCGGCCGGAGCCGGAGGCGCCGCCCGCAGGCGCGGCGAAGCCGCCGCCCGAGGACCGGCCCGATCCCTTCCTGCCGGCGGTCGTCCGCGCGCCCGCGTCGCGCCACATGCAGGCCGTGAGCCGTGCGCTCTCGATGCTCGGCCTCGTTCCCGAGGAGCCCGAGGAGAGCGAGCCGAAGCACGGCGCGAAGTACAAGGCGGCGATGCAGCACGCCCTCGACGCGCTCCGTGGCGTGCACGAGGCGGGCGCCGCGCCCGCCGCACCGGCGGCGGAGGCGGCCGCCGCGGAGCCGGCGGAGCCGCCCCCCGCGGCCCCCGCCGCGGAGATCGCGAAGGAGATCGCGCTCCCCGACGTGCCGCCCCCGCCGCCGGCTCCTGCAGCGCCCGCAGGCGGCGGGATGTTCCGCGGGGCGCTGCGCCGGGCGAAAGCCGCGGCCGCGCGGCTCTCCGGGGCCGCCCCGGCGCCCGAGCCCGCGAGGGAGGAAGCGCCCGCGGCCGAGGTGCCGCCGCCGCCGCCCGCGCGCGACGTCGCCGCGGCGCCCGCGAGCGTCATCCCGCCGCCGGACGTCGTCGTGATCCCGGCGCCTGCGCCGAAGGCATCCGCGAGAAGGCCCGCGACGCCGGACGTGGACCTGGGGGCGGCGCTGCAGATCGACCTTGAACGCCCGGTGACCGGCGTCCGCGACTACGCGGCGCCGATCCTGAACGCCCTCGTGCTGCTCGCGGCGGCGGGCGGCGCGCTCTACGCCGGCGGCGCGATCACGAAGGGCGGGCTCGCGCGGGACGCATGGCCCGAGATCGCGACGGGCCTCGCGGCGGTCGCGTGCGGCGCGGCCGCGTGGTTCTGGCGGGGCGCCTCGTCCCACGTGCGCGCGTTCCTCGGCGGCGCCTCCGCGCTCCTGCTGAACGTCGTCCTGCTCGTCGTGATGCCGGGCCTCGCGTTCCCGGACACGCTCGTCGGGACCGCGTGCGGCCTCGTCGCGTTCCTCGGCCTCAGGCTCGTGCTCGAGACGCGCCACCCGCTCGCGCTCTTCATCGGCTTCGGGCTTGCGCTGCTCCTGCCGCACTGGCTCGCGCCCGACGAGACCCTGCGCATGCACTTCGTCGCCGCGGTCAACGTGGCGACGGCGGCCGGCGCGCTCCGGCTGCACCGGCTGCAGGCGTCGGTCGCCGCGGCCGCCCTCTCCGCGCCGATCCTCTATGCGGCGCGGGGCCCCGCGGCAGTCCTCTGCGGCGGAGCCTGCGCGGCGACCTACGTCGCGGCCGCGCTCCTCGCGCCGGTCGTGCTCAAGCGGAAGAGCTACTCGGCCGCGGCGCTCGCGGCGCTCGCGTTCGCCTACGCCGCGTGGACCGTCCACGTCCCGTACGTCGGGCCGGGCTGGTTCAAGGCGGCGATGCTCTTCGGCGTCGCGGCCGCGGCCGCGCTCGTGGCCGTGCGCCTTCCGCTGCGCCAGGGGCTCCTGCGCGGCGTCTTCAAGGCGTCGTCGCTCCTGCTGCTGCTCGCGGCGCTGCCGGCGGGCCTCGAGACGGGGAGCCTCGCGCCGAGCACGCTCTTCCTCGCGCTGCTCTTCGCGGTCTTCGCGCTCGCGCTCCGGGACGCGTTCCTGCGCGCGGCGGGCGCGCTCATGCTCGTCGTGACGATGGTGCTCTTCCACCGCGAGGGGGCCGCGGCGCCGCTGCTCTTCGCGGCCTCCGCGGCGGCGACCGTGCTCACGGCGGCGAGCCCGGAGGGCCCGAGCCCGAGGACGCTTGTGCTGCTGCTCGGCGGCGCGGCGCACGGCCTCCTGCTCTTCGGCCTCGCGCGCGTCGTCCCGGGCGCGTGGCTCGGGTACGCGTGGATCGCGGTCGCGCTCGCGATGCAGGGCGCCGCGCGCCGCTTCCCGCTCGTCTTCCTCGAGGCCGGAGCGACGATCGCCGCCGCGGCGGCCGCGTTCCGCGGCTTCGCGGCGCCGGACCCGATCGCGCTCGGGTCGGCAGCCCTCTGCTTCGGCGCGCTCGGGTCGTTCGCGCGGCGCACGCACATGCTCTTCGCGGCCGAGCTTCTCGCGATCTCCGCGCTGGCCGTCGCGTGGCCCGGCCCCGCGGGTCTTCTCTTCACGCTCCCCCTCCTCGCGCTCCTCCCCCTTCCGTGGGCATGGGCGCGCGCGCACGGCCGCCTGCTCGCGATCGTGCTCCTCGCGCGCTGCCTCGCGCCGGACGTCCTTCTCGCCGCGGGCGAGCTGAAGACGGCGGCGATGGCCGTCTGCGCGGTCGCGGGTGTCTACGCGGCGCGGGCCGACCGGCGGCTCCGGCTGCCGGGGCTCCTGCTCGCGACGGCCGTCGTGGGCGGGTGGGTGCGCGCGCGGACGGGCCGCGACGACTGGGCGCTCTGGGCCGCGGCGGTGGCGCTCGCCGTCGGGTTCCTCGCCGCGATGCCGCTCCGCCAGAGGGCGCCCGAGGCGGCCGAGTCCGTCGACGGGCCGGAGCCCGAGCCCGAGCCGTCCCCCGGCGTGTCCGCCGGAGCGGCCGCGGACGCGGAGGCGGAATCCCCCTCCGATCAGCCCTCGGCGGTCTGACCCGCCTCGACCCGCGGCCGCACGGGCGTGTCGAGGAGCTTCCGGAACGCGAGGCCGTCGATCGTCTCCTTGTCGCGCAAGAGGCGCGCGATCGCGGCCAGGTGGCGGCGGCGCTCGCGGAGGAGCCCCCGCACGCGCTCCTCCTGCGCCGAGAGGATCGTGCGCACCTCGAGATCGACCTCGCGCGCGGTCTCGTCGGCGACGGCGCGCTCCATGCCCTCGCGCCGCACCCGCTCGTTCTCGCCGAGGTGCAGCGGCCCGATCCTGTCGCTCATCCCGAACTGCCCGACCATGCGGTAGGCCATCTGCGTGGCGCGCTCGAGGTCGCTCGCCGCGCCGGTCGAGGCCTCCTTGAAGAGGATCTCCTCCGCCGCGCGTCCGGCGAGGAGGACGGCGATCCTGTCCAGGAGTTCCGATCTCGTGAAGAGCGTCTTGTCCTCGCGCGGGAGCTGGAGGGTCATCCCCCCGACGCCGCTCCCGCGCGGGATCACGCTGACGCGGTGGAGGGGGTCGGCGTGGGGGAGGAGGCAGGCGGCGATCGCGTGGCCCGTCTCGTGGACGGCGACGATCATCTTCTCGCGCGGAGAGATCAGGCGGGACCTGCGCTCGAGGCCCGCCATCACGCGGTCGATCGCCTCCTCGACGTGCGCCATGCCGACGCTGTCGCGTTCGCGCCGCGCGGCGAGGAGCGCCGCCTCGTTCACGAGCGTCGAGAGGTCGGCGCCCGTGAATCCCGGCGTCCGGCGCGCGACGACCGCGAGATCGACGTTCCGGCCGAGCCGGATGTGGCGCGAGTGGAGGCGGAGGATCGCGAGCCGTCCGCGGACGTCGGGCCTGTCGACGACCACCTGCCGGTCGAAGCGGCCGGGGCGGAGGAGCGCCGGGTCGAGCACCTCCGGGCGGTTCGTCGCCGAGAGCACGATCACGCCGCTGTTCGACTCGAAGCCGTCCATCTCGACGAGCATCTGGTTGAGCGTCTGCTCGCGCTCCTCGGATCCGCCGGTGGCGCCCGCGCCGCGCGTCTTGCCGAGCGCGTCGAGCTCGTCGATGAAGACGATGCAGGGCCGGAGCTCCTTCGCGCGGCGGAAGAGATCGCGCACGCGCGCGGCGCCGACGCCGACGTACATCTCGACGAAGTCCGCTCCGCTGATGGTCAGGAACGGGACGCCCGCCTCGCCCGCGACGGCGCGCGCGAGGAGCGTCTTGCCCGTGCCCGGGAGCCCGACGAGCAGGATCCCCTTCGGGACCCTTCCGCCGAGCGCCTGGAACTTCTGGGGCGCCTTCAGGTACTCGACGATCTCGCGCACCTCCTCGACCGCCTCGTCCACGCCGGCGACGTCGGCGAAGGTGACCTCGGTGTCCTTCTCGGCGTGGACGCGCGCGCGGTGCCGGCCGAACTGGAGCGCGGAGAGGTTCGCGCCGCCCTGCCCGCGCATCGCGAAGAGCCAGAAGAGCACGATGACGAGGACGGGCACGAGGAGCCACGGGAGGAGGCGCATGAGGTCCGTCGCGCCGTCGCCCGTGTATTCGACCTTGTTCTCGCGGAGGAAGGGCACGATGTTCTCGCCCTCGGGCGGGATCGTGTCGAACGCCACCTCGCGTCCGCCCTCGACGAGCCTCCCGCGCACGCGGTTCTCGCCGACCTGGAGCACGCCGACGACCTTCCCCTCCTTCACCAGCCGCTCGAACTCGGAGAAGTGGATGCGCCGCTCGCTTCCCGCCCAGATGGCCGCGGCGATGCCCCCGATGAGGAGGACGAAGGCGACGTACCACCAGCGGGTGGGGCGGCGGGGCTTCGTGTCGGCCATCACGCGCCATTATCGCCCGGCCGGGTCCTCGGGACGGGGCGATCCGGGGGGGGGGCGGGGGGCGATGGCAGCCCGCCGTAGAATCCGCACGTGGTCCTCCTCCTCGCGCTCCTCCTCCTCGCCGGGCCCAAGGAGACCCTCGCGGGGAAGTTCCCGGGGCACTCGTCCGAGTACCTCGAGCGCTACCCGCCGCCGCCCGTCCCGCTGCCCGATCCCCTGCCGGAAGGCGCCGACGCGCTCTGCAGGCTCGTCGAGGCGGGGCACGGCACGGCGGCCGTCTACGAGGCGCTCGGCGACGCGCTCCTCGCGAACGGCGACGGCGGGCTCGCGTACCGCGCCTTCCGGAAGGCGCACGCGCTCGCCGGCACGGGCGAGAAGCCCCGTCTCATCGGGAAGAGGGACCGCTGCGACTTCGTCCCCGACGCCGTCATCGAGGAGGAGGAGCGCCGGGCGGCGGTCTGGGTCGGCTGGCTCCGGGACTACGAGCGCGAGCGGATCGGACGCGGCGAGGATCCGCGCGACCTCGGGCCCTTCCATGCCCGGTACGGGCGCGCCGACGAGGATCTCGCGGCGGTCGCGCAGGCGCGGCGGGTCCGCTGGGCCGTCGCGATGGCGCTCGGGCTCCTCGGCGCGGCGGCGGTCCTCGGCTTCGTCCTCCTCCGCGGGCGGCGGCGCGCATGAGCGGCGGCAACCTCGACTACGGCGGCCAGCGCGCGAACATGGAGCACGACACCATGCGCGGCACGCTCGCCGCGCAGGCGAACGTGGTCTGGCCGAAGGAGCGGGAGATCCTCCGGCGGCGCCACGGCGCGCGGATGGGCCGCGTCCTCGACCTCGCGTGCGGCACCGGCGAGATCCTCCGCCGCGTGCGCGAGGACTTCCGGCCGCGCCTCGCGGCGGGCCTCGACCTCTTCCGCGGGCACCTTCTCCTCTCGGGCCGGCCCGTCGTGCAGGGCGACGGCTACCGCGCGCCCTTCCGCGACGGATCGTTCGATCTCGTCCTCGTCCGCCACGTCCTCCAGGCGCTGCCGGACCCCGTCCCCCTCCTCCGCGAGGCGAGGCGGCTGCTCGCGCCGGGGGGGCGCGCGCACCTCCTCGTCGAGGACTACGCCGCGATCCTCTTCGACGTGGACGACTACGGGACGGCCGACCACTTCCGCGAGGTCGCGCCGCGGTTCCGCGCGCGCGGGACCGACCTCTACCAGGGCCGCCGCATCGTGCGCCACCTGCGCGAGGCGGGGTTCAAGGGGATCGAGGTCGAGCCGCTCCTCGTGGACAACCTTTCGGCCGACCGCGAGGAGCTCGCGAAGGTGTTCCACTGGTGGTGCGAGGGCTACGCGGCGACGCTCGCCGAGGTGTCGGGGAGGAGCGAGGCGGAGATCCGCCGCCGCTTCGCGGCCATGATCGACAACGTACGCGACCCGGGGAGGTACGCCGCCTGGCTCCTGCTCGTGGTGGACGCGGCGCCGTGAGGCGCCTAGCCGGCTCATTCACGAGTCTCGCGGTTCTGGGCGGTCCATCCCGGCCGATCTCTGCGTCGTTCCTCCTCGCAGGCTCCTTTGGAGCCAGCTTCGTCGTCGCTCCTTGATCTCGACCGGCTTCCATGAGAAGGCCCTGTTGTGTCAAGGGCCGCCTTGGTTGCGCGCCCCCGCCAGGGGGCTCGTCGCATCGCCAGGCTGTCCTCGCCCAGAACGCCGCCCCGAGGTCCGTTCCGTGGGCCCCCTCGCCGAGCGGCATCGGTCCGCTCGGTGGATTCTTTCCGTCGGCCTCGATCCTCGTGAATGATCTCGGCTAGACTTCCGCGCGTGAAAGTCGAGATCATCGGTGGGGGCCCCGGGGGGCTCTACCTCGCGATCCTGCTCCGGAAGCAGGGCCGCCACGAGGTCGCGGTCCACGAGCGGAACGCCGCGGACGACACGTTCGGCTGGGGCGTCGTCTTCTCGGAGGCGACCCTCGACAACCTCGAGGAGGCGGACGCGGAGAGCTACCGCGCGGTCACGGAGACCTTCGCGAAGTGGGACGCCGTGGACATCCACTTCAAGGGCGAGGTGATCCGCTCGGGAGGCCACGGCTTCTGCGGCATCGAGCGGAAGCGGCTCCTGAACCTCCTCCAGGACCGCGCGGCGGAGCTCGGCGTCGACATCCGGTACAAGACGGAGGTCAAGGAGCTGCCGGAGGCGGACCTCGTCGTCGCGGCCGACGGCGTGAACAGCCTCCTTCGCACGGGCTACGCAGCGGACTTCAAGCCGACGATCTCCCTCGGGAAGGCCAAGTTCGTGTGGCTCGGCACGACGCGGCCGTTCGAGGCATTCACGTTCTTCAGCCGCGAGAACGAGCACGGCTTCTTCCAGGTGCATGCCTACCAGTACGACAAGGAGAAGAGCACCTTCATCGTCGAGTGCGACGAGGAGACCTTCAAGGCCTCGGGCCTCGGAACCGGGGGGGAGCGGGGGACCGTCGACTACCTCGAGGCGCTCTTCAAGGAGGAGCTCCAGGGCCACCCGCTCCTCACGAACAAGTCCGAGTGGATCAACTTCCGGACCGTCCGCAACGAGCGCTGGCACAAGGGGAACCTCGTGCTCCTCGGCGACGCCGCCCGCACGGCGCACTTCTCGATCGGCTCGGGGACGAAGCTCGCGATGGAGGACGCGATCTGCCTCGCGCGCTGCCTCGCGGAGGAGAAGCGGCCGCTCGAGGCGTACGAGGCGGAGCGGAAGTGGTTCAGCGAGAAGCTCCAGCAGATGGCCGAGGAGAGCCGCCGCTGGTTCGAGACCGTGAGGCTCCGGCGCCATCTCGAGCCCGAGCAGTTCGCGTACTCGATGATGACCAGGAACAAGCGGCTCGGCCACGACCAGCTGCGCGTGCGCGACGAGGGATACATAGACCGGGTCGAGACGTGGTTCTCCGCGAAGTCCTCCGTCCCCCCGCGCCCCCCCATGTTCACCCCCTTCTCGCTGAGGTCGCTCAAGCTCGGCAACCGGATCGTCTGCTCGCCCATGTGCATGTACAGCGCGGAGGACGGCACGGTCGGCGACTGGCAGCTCGTGCACCTGGGCGCGCGCGCCGTCGGCGGCGCCGGGCTCGTGATCGCCGAGATGACCGACGTCTCGCGCGACGGCCGCATCTCGCCCGGCTGCGCGGGGATGTGGAGGCCCGAGCACGTCCCGGCGTGGCGGCGCGTGACCGAGTTCGTCCACAAGTGGACGCCCGGGAAGATCGGTCTCCAGCTCGGCCACGCGGGGAGGAAGGGCGCGACGAGGCTCATGTGGGACGGCCACGACCAGCCGCTCGACGAGGGCGCGTGGCCGATCCTCTCCGCGTCGGCGGTCCCGTACCACAAGTGGAGCCAGGTGCCGAAGGCGATGGACAAGGCCGACATGGACCGCGTGAAGGCGGACTACGTGCGCGCGGCGGGGATGGCCGTCGAGGCGGGATTCGACATGCTCGAGATCCACATGGCGCACAGCTACCTGCTCGCGAGCTTCCTCTCGCCGCTCACGAACCGGCGCACGGACGAGTATGGGGGGGGCATCGGGGGCCGGATGCGCTACCCGCTCGAGGTGTTCCGCGCGGTGCGCGAGGCGTGGCCCGAGGACAAGCCGATCTCCGTGCGCATCAGCGCGATCGACTGGAAGGAGGGCGGCCAGGCGATCGAGGACTCGATCGAGTTCGCGAGGGCGCTCAAGGGCGCGGGCTGCGACATCGTGGACGTCTCGACGGGCCACACGGACGACGACGAGAGTCCCGAGCTCGCGCGCTGCTACCAGGTGCCGTTCGCGGAGCGGATCCGTTTCGGCGCCGGGATCCCGACGATCGCGGTCGGCGCGATCTCGCGGCACGGCGAGATCAACGCGATCCTCGCGTCCGGCAGCGCGGATCTCGTCGCGCTCGCCCGCCCGCACCTTTTCGACCCGCACTTCACGCTGCGGGCGGCGGCGGAGCAGGGGTTTTACGACCAGCCGTGGCCGAAGCAGTACGGCCCGGCGAAGCCCCCGCCGCGGGAGAAGCTCCCCTGGCTCGAGCGGGAGCGGCGGAAGCGGCGGCCGTAGCCCGCCGGGTTCCAAGTGGCCGGCAGCACACGGAATCCGTGATACACTGTTTCCGTGAAGAACGTCACGATCACGCTCGCGGACGACGTTGCCAGGTGGGCCCGGGTGCGCGCGGCCGAGCAGGACAAGAGCCTGTCCCGGTTCCTTGCCGACCTTCTCGTCGCGGAGATCGGCCGAACGACCGCCTACGAGCAGGCGATGCGCAGCTACCTGTCCCAGAAACCCTATCTGCTGAGGAGGAAGGGCGGGAAGTACCCCCGCCGGGACGAACTCTATGACCGACCTCGTGTTCGTTGACACGAACGTGCTCGTCTACGCGCGGGACGCCGGCGAGGCGGAGAAGCGACCCAAGGCGGAGGCGTGGCTCGCGCACTTGTGGCGGGCAGGAGCCGGGCGCCTGAGCGTCCAGGTGCTGCGCGAGTTCTACGTGACCGTGACCGCGAAGCTCGATGCCGCCGTGCCCGTGAGCGAGGCCCGCAGGGACGTGCGGGATCTCCTCGCGTGGCGCCGCGACATCGAGGAGTCGTCCCTCGTGGAGGAGGCGTGGCGCATCGAGGACCGCCACAAGGTGTATTGGTGGGATGCCCTGATCGTGGGAGCGGCGCAGAGGCTGGGCTGCCGCTACCTGCTCAGCGAGGACTTCTCCGCCAAAGCCAGGTTCGACGACCTCGAAGTCGTGAATCCGTTCGAACGCGCGCCGGAGCAGGTCCTCGGGTAGCTGGGTGCCTGCGCGCGGCGGCCGGTAGAACGACTTGGGCCGAGGGCCGCCGCTAGTCCCGCACGATTCGTGTCGGAACCGGCGGGGCGGATCCGGTGTCCTATACTTTGCGCCAGTGCGCTCCCTCCCCCGCGCCCCCGCCCTTCTCCTCGCCGGGCTCGCGGGCTGCCTCTCGCCGCAGGGGCACCGCGAGAAGGCCGACCGCGGCGCCGCGTCGATCATCGGGGAGAAGCAGCGCGAGGTGTACGGCCGCGAGGAGCCCTTCACCATCGACCGGCCCTCCGAGACGTTCCGCCGGAAGCTCCTCGTCGCCCAGGGGCTTCCCTACACGGGGCCCGAGTCGCTCGGCGCGGACAAGCTCGAGGCGGTCGAGCACTGGCCCGAGGAGGGATACCCCTACGGCAAGCTCCCGGCCGAGGAGACCGAGGCGCCGTGGGAGGGGCCCGCGCCCTACGTCATGTCCTTGACCGACGCGCTGAAGATCGGCGCGAAGAACAGCCGCGAGTACCAGACCGCGAAGGAGGACATCTTCCTCGCGGCCTTGGACCTCGACGTCGAGCGGAACAATTTCCGGACGATCTTCTTCTCCACGCTCTTCGGCGGCGGGCAGGCGGACACGTCGCCCGGCGGGCCGGACGGCGTCGAGGGGAGCGCGGAGGCGGGCGCGACGAAGCTCCTGAAGAGCGGCGCGCTGCTGGCCGGCACGATCGCGATCGACCTCGCGAAGCTGCTCTCCGGCACCGAGGACTTCGCGCTCGGCCTCTTCGGCGACGCGTCGATCACGATCCCCTTGCTGCGCGGCGCCGGCGAGCACGTCGTCACCGAGCCGCTCACGCAGGCGGAGAGGAACACCGTCTACGCCATCCGCGACTTCGAGCTCTTCAAGCAGACGTTCGCGGTCGACGTCGCCACCGGCTACCTCGACGTCCTCCGGCAGCAGGACGAGGTCCGGAACGCGACCGAGAACTACAGGAACCTCGTCATCCTCTCGCGCCAGACGCGCGCGCTCGCGTCCGCGGGGCAGCTCCCGGGCGTGCAGGAGGACCAGGCGAAGCAGGACGAGCTCCGCGCGCGCGACCGCTGGATCGCGTCCCAGCAGGCCTACGAGGCGCGGCTCGACGCGTTCAAGACGATCCTCGGCCTCCCGCCCGACGCGCGGATCGAGCTCACGCGCGACGAGCTCGACACGCTGATCGCGCGCTCCGACCGGTTCGCCGAGGCGCAGGGGCCCGCGTCGGAGGACCTCCCGCCCCGCGACGCGCCGGTCGAGCTCCCACCGCCGTCCGCCGAGGGCGGGCCGTACGAGATGCAGGAGCCCTTGGCGATCCGCCTCGCGCTCGAGAACCGGCAGGACCTGGTCGTCGCGCGCGGGGAGGTCTACGACGCGCAGCGCGGCGTCACGGTCGCGGCCGACGCGCTCCAGGCGGGGCTCACGCTCGAGGGCGGCGTCACGAGCGGCGCGCGCCGCGGCGTGACGTCCGCCGGCCAGCCGGACGCCAACCTCGACGACCTCGTCTACTCCGCCTCGGCGCTCCTCGACCTCCCCCTCGAGCGCACGCCCGAGCGCGACGCCTACCGCGCGAGCTTCGTCACGCTCGAGCGGAGCGTCCGCAGTTTCCAGGCGCTCGAGGACCGCGTGAAGCTCGAGGTGCGGCAGGCGCTGCGCGCCCTGCTCGAGGCGCGTGAGAGCGTGCTCATCCAGCAGCAGGCGGTCGAGCTCGCGCAACAGCGCGTCACGAGCACCAACCTCGTTCTCGAGGCGGGCCGCGGCGAGGTGCGCGACATCCTCGACGCGCAGGAGGCGCTGCTCGACGCGCAGAACGCGCTCACCGCCGCGATGATCCGCTACCGGCTCTCCGAGCTCCGCATCCAGCGCGACATGGGGGTCTTGGCGGTCGATTCCGACGGCCTCTGGCAGGAGTACCAACCCGATGAAGCAGCCTGACCGGAGCCGTCTCCTCTACGCGATCGCGGGTGCGGTCGTGATCGTCGCGATCGTCGGCGTCCTCGTGTGGGGGGGCTCCGGGGGACGGAAGGCGATGGCCGCGACGCTTTTCGCCGTGGAGGAGGGGCCGCTCACGATCAGCGTCACCGAGAACGGCACGATCAAGAACCGCGACCAGGTGATCCTGAAGAGCGAGGTCGAGGGGAGGACCGCGATCCTCTTCCTCGTCCCCGAGGGCACGAACGTCAGGAAGGGCGACCTGCTCGTCGAGCTCGACGGCAGCGGCCTCGAGGAGCAGCGCGCGTCCCAGAGCATCACGGTCATCAACGCCGAGGCCTCCTTCATCCGCGCGCGCGAGAACCTCGCGGTGGCGAAAAACCAGGCGGAGAGCGACGTCACGCAGGCGCGGCAGGACCTGAAGTTCGCGGAGCTCGACTTGAAGAAGTACGTCGAGGGCGAGTACCCGCAGGCGCTCCAGCAGGCGGACGCCGACATCACGATCGCGACCGAGGAGGTGAAGCGCGCCGAGGAGAAGCTCAACTGGTCGAGGAAGCTCCACGCGCAGCGCTACCTCTCGCTCGTGGACCTCCAGGCGGACGAGCTCGCGCAGAAGAAGGCGGAGCTCGAGCTCGATCTCGCGAAGAACCGGAAGCAGGTCCTCGAGGAGTTCTCGCACAAGCGCGACCTCGAGACGCGGGAGAGCGCCGTCTCGCAGGCGACGATGGCGCTCGAGCGCGTCACGCGCAAGGCGGCCGCGGACACGGTGCAGGCCGAGGCGGACCTGCGCGCGAAGGAGCAGGAGTTCGAGCGCCAGAAGGCGAAGCTCGAGAAGATCGAGACGCAGCTCAGGAAGACGAAGATCGTGGCGCCGGTGGACGGGATGGTCGTCTACGCGACGACCGGCCGGGGCGGCGGCAGGCGGGACAGCGACCAGCCGCTCGCCGAGGGGCAGGAGATCCAGGAGCGGGGCGAGCTGATCTACCTGCCGACCGCCGAGTCGATGCTCGCCGAGGTGAAGATCCCGGAGTCGAGCCTCAAGAAGGTGAAGGTCGGGATGGCGTGCCGCGTGAGCGTCGACGCCGTGCCCAACCGGACCTTCGCGGGGCGCGTGGCGAAGATCGCGGTGCTGCCGGACGCCACGAGCTGGTGGGGGAACCCCGACCTGAAGGTCTACAACACGGAGATCCACCTGGACGACGGCGCCGAGCTCCGCGCGGGCATGAGCTGCCGCGCCGAGATCGTCGTCGAGACCTACCCGCAGGCGCTCTTCGTCCCGATCCAGTGCGTCGTGCGCGAGCGCGGCCGCACGGTCGTGTACCAGGAGTCGCAAAAGGGCCCGGTGCCCGTGCCCGTCGAGGTCGGCCTCGACAACAACTCGATGGTGAGGATCCTCTCGGGCGTGAAGAAGGGCGAGCGGGTGCTGCTGAACCCGCCGCTCTCGGGCGAGCCTCCGCCGACGGAGGAAGAGGGGGGGGCCGGGGGGCCGGAGACGACGCCCGCCCCGAAGCCCGAGGCGGCGCCGGCCAAGGAGGGGGCGGCCCTCGGCCCGCCCGCCGAAGCGCGCCCTGGCGCGAAGGAGGGAGCCCCCTCGGACGGGACGGACTGGCGCTCGATGACGCCGGAGGAGCGGAAGAAGCGCTTCGAGTCGCTCACGCCGGAGGAGCAGAAGGCTCTCCGGGACCGCATGAGGCGCGGCGCGGGCGGCGGCGGCGGCAAGTGAGCGAGCTGATCCGTCTCGAGGACGTCCGGAAGATCTACCGGATGGGGTCGGAGGAGGTGGCCGCGCTCGACGGCGTCTCCCTCACCTTCGCCCAGGGGAGTTTCTGGGCGTTCATGGGGCCTTCCGGCTCGGGGAAGAGCACGCTCCTGAACCTCCTCGGCTGCCTCGACCGGCCGACGTCGGGCCGCTACCTGCTCGAGGCCAACGATGTCGCCGATCTCGACGACGACGAGCTCAGTGAGCTCCGGCTGCGCCGCCTCGGCTTCATCTTCCAGAGCTTCAACCTGATCCCCCAGCTCTCCGTGCGCGAGAACATCGAGCTGCCGCTCTTCTACCTCGGGTGGGAGGAGGCGGAGAGCGCCGCGCGCGCGAGCGAACTCGCGGAGAAGGTCGGCCTCGGCCACCGGCTCCTCCACCGGCCGACGGAGCTCTCCGGAGGGCAGCAACAGCGCGTCGCGGTCGCGCGGGCGCTCGCGAACGACCCGGCGGTGATCCTCGCCGACGAGCCGACGGGCAACCTCGACACCGCGACGTCGAAGCAGATCATGGAGCTGCTCCAGGAGCTCAACGCGGGCGGCAAGACGATCCTCATGGTCACGCACGAGGCGGAGATCGCGGCCTACACGAAGTCGCAGCTCCACCTCCGCGACGGGAAGATCCAGTCGATCGAGGGGGAGCGCGGATGAGGGGCGTCACGCGCGCGGTCCGGATCGGGATCAAGGACCTCTGGCTCCACCGGCTGCGGTCGCTCCTGACGATCCTCGGCGTCGTGTTCGGCGTCGGCTCGGTCGTCGCCATGCTCGCGGTCGGCGAGGGCGCGAGCGCGCAGGCGCTCGAGCGGATCCGGCGCCTCGGCAGCAACAACATCATGCTCACCGCGACGAAGGCGGTCGAGGAGACGACGAGCGGGCAGGTGCAGCGGACGAGCGTCTACGGCCTCACCTACGCGGACGAGAAGCGGCTCCGGGAGAGCTTCCCCTCGGTCCGGAGGATCGTGCCGGCGAAGCTCGTCCGGAAGGAGGCGCGCCTCGGCGAGCGGTCGCTCGAGGTGCGTGTCGTCGGGACGACGCCCGAGTGGTTCGATCTCGTGCCGCGGCGGATGCTCGCGGGCCGCGAGCTCGAGCCGCACGACCTCGCGGGGCGTTCCGCGGTCGCCGTGCTCACGGAGTCGGGCGCGCGGAAGCTCCTCGCGGTCGAGCGGTCGATCGGCGGGTTCGTGCGGATCGGCAGCTTCGCCTTCGAGGTCATAGGGATCGTCGAGAGCGACGTGGGGAAGGTGGGCGACCTGCCCACGCCCGACCAGGACATCGACGCCTACATCCCGATGACCGTCTGCAAGGACCGGTTCGGCGACACCTCGCAGCGGCGCACGTCGGGCTCGTTCGAGCGGGAGCAGGTCGAGCTCCACCAGGTGATCGTCGACGTGGACGACACGGCGCACGTCGAGCCGACGGCCGACGCGATCACGACGATGCTCAAGCGCTTCCACAAGCGCGTGGACTACAAGGTCGAGGTGCCGCTGGCGCTCCTGCGCGAGGCGGAGGCGACGAAGCGGACGTTCAACGTCGTGCTCGGCTCGATCGCGGGGATCAGCCTGCTCGTGGGCGGCATCGGGATCATGAACATCATGCTCGCGTCGGTCACGGAGCGGACGCGCGAGATCGGCATCCGCAGGGCGATCGGCGCGAAGAAGCGGCAGATCATCGGCCAGTTCCTGATCGAGTCGGTGGTGCTCTCGGTGGTGGGGGGGCTCGTGGGCGTGTTCCTCGGCGTGGCGATCCCTTGGGTGATCCAGCGCTTCTCCGGCATGCCCACGGACGTGACGCCCGAGAGCATCGCGCTGGCGCTCGGGATCAGCGGCGCGGTCGGGATCATCTTCGGCATCTATCCCGCCCGCCGCGCCGCCGAATTGGACCCGATCGTCGCGCTGCGCCACGAGTGACGGGGGCGGGCGCTACGCTACCCGCGTGCGCCTGCTCCTCGCGTCCGCGCTGGTAGCGCTGCTCGTCGTCGTGTGGCTGCCGTCGAGGGGCGTCCAGCGCGCGCGGTCGGGTGGCTCCGAGGCGACGGCGCCTCCGTCCGTCGAAACGGGGCGAGGGGACGGCGATCCGCCGGCCATCGAACCCGCGACCACCAAAGAGGAGAAGGGGCCCGGGGAAGAGGGGGAGATCTACCGGATCACGGTCGTGTCAGCGCGCGACGGCGCGCCGATCGCCGGAGCGACCGCGACCGAGGGCAAGGACCTGATCCTCGGCGTGACCGGCGCGGACGGCGTCGCGGAGGTCTTGGGCCGCGGCTACAGGATCGTGGTCTCGGCGCCGGGGTACTTCCCGACGTCGTTCTATGGAGCGGGCTCCGACCGGGAGCGTTGGCTCATCCTCTCGCCGGGGGCTTTGGTCGCGGGCAGGGTCGTCGATCTGGCGACGAGGCGGCCGATCGCGGCCGCGAAGATCGCCTTGCAGTCCGAGGACGCCGACGGCTTTGGGAGCGCTTCGACCGATGCGGCCGGCGCGTTCGAGCTTCCGGGCGCGCTCTGGCATCCGTACACGCTGACCGCGCGCGCCGAGGGCTACACGCCGGCGCAGATCGAGGGCACGCTCACGGGACCCGTGCGCGACGTGGAGGTGGCGCTCGCGGCCGGCGGGACGCT
>WYBS01000011.1 GCA_011525755.1 Planctomycetaceae bacterium | reverse complement strand
CGAACGGCGAGGAGGCGGCGACGGTCGCGCACCGCCTCGCCACGCTCGTCCGCGCGCGCGACCCGTCGGCGCCCTACGGGCAGATCGAGACGCAGGTGCTCGGGCTCGGGCCGACCCACCCGGACGCGGGGTCGTTCCTGACGGCGCTGGCACGGCGCGGAAAGGAGACGTCGCGATGAGCGCCGAGCTCGAGAGGAAAGGGGAGGGGCCGGGGAACCACGCCGCGGCCGCGGATGCCGCCGCGGTTCCCGTGCCCGCGGATGCCGCCTCGGCCGGCGGCACCGCCCTCGCCACCGCCCCTGCCGCCGGTTTGCCCGCCGGGAGGCCGTCGGGCGCGGGGGAGGCAGCCGGCGACGTCGCGGCGGCCCCGGACGCCGGCTCGGACACGGCCCGGCCCCCGGAGCCCCCCCCTGTCGCCGCCCCGAGGAAGCGCGACTACGTGCTCCTCCTGCGTGTCGCCGCGAGCGCGCTCGCGGAGGCCGCCGCGTTCGCCCTCGTCATGGCCTCGGAAGGCGGCCGCCTCTTCGTCCTCGGGCTCCTCCTCCACGTGCTCGCCGCGTTCCTCGGCCGCGCGGCCGCGCGGCGGCGCCGGCCCGACCTCGTGCAGGTCGAGTCCGACCTCGTGCTGCTGGCCGGCGTCTCGATCCCGCTCTTCGGCCCGCTCGCGGCGTGGGCGCTGCCGCGGCCGCCGGCCGCCGATGCGCCAGAGAACGCCCACGAGGTTTTCGCGCAGTACGCCGACCACGTGAAGCCCGTCGTCCCGGATCACGAGCGGACGCTCTTCACCGGGAGCTACGAGAAGGACATGGCGCGCGAGCTCGACGTGGAGAGCTATCACGAGGTCCTCGTCCACGGCACGACCGACCAGAAGCGGAGCGCGCTCCGGCGCCTCGCGGAGCTGGGCGAGGCGAAGCACTTCCGCCTGATCCGCCAGTGCCTCGTCGACCCCGAGCACGAGGTGCGGCTCTACGCCTACTCGGAGCTCGAGCGCGCGAGCCGGCGCTACGAGGAGGAGATCGCGCAGCGCGCGAAGGAGCTGAAGGAGCAGGCGGAGGGGGGCGGGCCGCTTCTCGCGATCGCGCGCGCCTACTTCGACTACGCGGCGACCGGCATCCACGACGAGCAGATGGCGGCGTGGTACTACCGCTCGGCCGAGCAGTACGCGGGGATCGCGCGGCGGCTCCTCGGGGACGAGCCGGAGCCGGTCTGGATCCAGGCGCGCGCCTTCGGCCGGCTCGGGGACTACGACCGCGCGAAGGCGCTGCTGCACGAGCTCACCGAGGCGCAGCAGAACCTGCCGGAGAGCTGCCTCGCCCGTGCGGAGCTCGCCTACGCCCGGCGCGACTTCCTCGCCGCCCGGGCGGAGGCGGCCCGCCTCCGGGAGACGGGGGCGGAGCCTCCGCCGTGGCTTTCCGCGCTCGAGGGGAAACGCCGATGAGCAGGAGGGGGTTCCCGGGGCCCTCCCGGATCCAGCGATGAAGAGCGCCGACATCTGCCTCGTCCTCGAGGGCACGTACCCGTTCGTGTCCGGCGGGGTGTCGTCGTGGGTCCACATCCTCACGTCGCAGCTCCCCCACCTGACTTTCTCGATCCTCCACATCAGCCCGAAGCGCGGCTTCTACACGAAGGGGCCCGTGTACAAGATGCCGAAGAACATCCTCGGGGTGCGCGAGGTCTACCTCCACGACTACGTGCTGTCGTCGCGGGGTCGCCCGCACGACCTGCGCGAGAAGGTGGAGCACTTCCGCGCGCTCGTGCGCGACATGGTCGACGGGCGCGCGGGGTCGTTCGCGCGGTTCCTGAAGGCGCTCCAGCACGAGGAGGACCAGGGGCTCTCGTCGTGGGACCTGCTCCAGACGCCCGAGAGCTGGGACGTGCTCGTCGAGAACTACCGGCGCGAGGCGGAGCAGGAGAGCTTCCTCAACTTCTTCTGGACCTGGCGCTACGCGTACCTGCCGCTCTTCAACCTGCTCTCCGCGAAGATCCCGCCCGCGCGCGTCTACCACACGATCTCGACCGGGTACGCGGGGATGCTCGCCGCCGGCGCCAAGGCGAAGTTCAAGCGGCCGATGCTCCTGACCGAGCACGGCATCTACACGAAGGAGCGGAGGATCGAGATCAACCGCAGCGAGTGGATCCAGGACTGGGACTCGGGCGAACTCGTCGCGGAGCGCAAGGCGCCCTTCTTCCGCCGCTACTGGATCCGGCAGTTCCAGATGATGAGCCGGATCACCTACGAGTACGCGGACGAGATCCTCACGCTCTACACGGGCAACACGATCGAGCAGATGAAGGACGGCGCCGACCCGGCACGGCTGCGCGTGATCCCGAACGGCATCGACCTCGACCGGTTCGGCGAGGCGGCGAAAAAGCACGACGCGCGCGGCGAGAACGACCGGTTCACGGTCTGCTTCGTCGGGCGCGTCTGCCCCATCAAGGACGTGATGACGTTCGTGTCGGCGATGCGGCTCGTCGCGGACGAGATCCCGAACGTGCGCGTGCGCGTCCTCGGGCCGATGGACGAGGATCCGGAGTACGCGGAGATGTGCCAGCGGCACGCGAAGGCGCTCGGCCTCGAGAAGAACCTCGCGTTCGAGGGGAAGGTGAACGTGCTCGAGGAGCTCCCCAAGGTCGACCTGATGGTGCTGACGTCGATCTCGGAGGCGCAGCCGCTCGTGATCCTCGAGGCCGGCGCCGTGGGGATCCCGACCGTCGCGACCGACGTGGGCTCCTGCTCGGAGCTGCTCTACGGCCGGACGCCGGAGGACCGCGCGGTCGGGGAGGGCGGCATCGTCACGCCGATGGCGTCGCCGGGGGAGACCGCGAAGGCGGTGCTGCGGCTCTACCGCGACCCGGGACTCCGGCACCGCATGCGCGACGCGATGCGGGAGCGCGTGCGCCGGTTCTACGACCAGCGCGACATGATCACGGCCTACGACGAGCTCTACCGGCGCTTCGTGCGCCTCGAGAAGCCGCTTGCCGTGGATGGCCTCTGATGAGGGGGGGCCGGGGGGGACCGCGCTGATGGCGGGCATCGGCTTCGAGCTCCGCAAGATGATCGACGAGCGCCAGGGCTTCGTGGCCAAGGTGCGCGCGTACTCGTGCGCGGCGCTCATCGCGTCCGGACCCTGGCTGATGACGATCCTCACGCTGACGCTCCTGAACGTCGCGGGGCCCTACCTCGGCGGGGACGAGGGGTACAGCCTCTTCCGCGCGCTCGTCACGTACGCGTTCGCCTTCAGCCTCATCCTCCAGGGCATCGTCCAGATGGCGGTGACCCGCTGGGTCGCCGACGCGCTCTACGGCAAGCGGTACGAGGACGTGCTGCCGGCCTTCGCCGCCTGCATCGCCGTCACGGGCCTCGTCCACGCGGCGATCGGCACCGCCTTCTGCGCCTGGGCAGGGTTCGCGCCGCGCCTCTCGCTCCTCGCCGTGACGCTCTTCTCGATCATCGGGATGACCTGGATCGCGCTCATCTGGCTCTCCCTAGTGCGCCAGTACGACGACGTCCTGCGCGCCTACGTGTACGGCACGCTCGTGGCCATGGTGGGCGTGCTGCTCGTCTTCTTCAGCCAGGGGACGGAGCCGATCCTCGCCGCCTACACGGCCGGCCAGGCATTCACGCTCGTCCTCCTCCTCCGGACGATCCTCCGGGGCATGGAGACGGGGGAGAAGCGCGACTACCGCGTCTTCAGGAGCCTCGTCTCCTTCCCCGTCCTCGCGGGCGTCGGATTCGCCTACAACGCGGCGATCTGGGTCGACAAGATGATCTTCTGGTTCGCGGACGGCATCGGCCCCCACCCGCTCGTCCGCTACCACCCCCTCTACGACACCTGCTCCTTCCTCGCCTACCTGACCGTGGTTCCGGCGCTGGCGCTGAACCTCGTCCAGCTCGAGACGTCGTTCTACGAGAAGTACCGCGCGTACTACGGAGCGATCCTCGCCGGATCGCCGCTCGCGGTCATCGAGCGGAACCGGAAGCGCATGTTCGAGAGCCTCAGGGAGGGCATCGTCCGGCTCCTGCGGGTCCAGGGCGCGATCACGGCAACCGTGGTGATCTTCGCGCCGCTGATCGTCCAGGGCCTCGAGCTCCCCGAGATCGCGACCCGCCTCTTCCGGCTCACCTGCCTCGGCGCCGGGTTCCACGTGCTCCTCCTGATCTGCATCCTCATGCAGATGTATTTCGACCTCCGCGCCCAGGCTCTGGCGACGTCGGCGGCCTTCCTCGTGCTGAACGGCGCGCTTGCGTGGTGGAGCGTGAGCCGCGGGATCGAGACGTACGGGGTCGGCTACGCGATGGCCTCGTTCCTCACGCTGCTGCTCGGCTTCGTGCTGCTCCACCGCGCGATGGACCGGCTCGACTACCACACGTTCACGAGCCAGCCGATCGGGAGCAAGGAGGAGCGCCGGGAGGCGGAGAAGCTCGCCGAGGCGGAGCGCGAGAAGGAGGCGAAGGAGGCGGCGGCCCCGGCCGCGGCGCCCGCCGCGGCGCCGGCCCCCGTGGCGCCGCCGGAGCCCGTGCCCTTCGCCGCGGGCGAGATGGGCACGATCGACACGGAGAAGGGCGCGGAAGAGCCGGCCGACATGCCCGGAGCCGGACTCTGGGTGCCGGAGGAGGCCCCCGCGACCGTGGAGGCCCCCGCAGCGCAGGAGATGCCCGTCGCCGGGGAGCCGCCCGCTACCGATGCGGCGGCAACCGTCCCCGACGCCGCGACCGCCGAGCCCCCCGCTGCGGAGGAGGAGGCGCCGGCCCCCGCGCCCCCGGACCCCCTGCACGCCCCCCTCGGCCTGCCGTCCGACGCCACGGCGACGGACGTCCTCCTGCCGTCGCGTCGCGACGACGCGCAGGCGCTCGAGGACGTCGCGCGGCAGGTCGAGGATCTCGACGCGACCGCGACGGATGTCATGCACGCGGGGCTCGACGAGGCCATGGACCTCGCGGCGGCGGCCGCTGCGGCTGAGGGCGCGGATCCGGCGACGGCGACGTCGGAACCGGGCGAGGGCGACGCTTGGGGCGAGAGGACCGCGACGGACGTCGGTCTCGGCACGGCGCGGCGAGGCGCAGGGCCCGCCCAGGCGCCGCTGGCCCCGCCCCCGCCCGCGGCGACGCCCGACATCGCCGCGACCGCAACCGAGGCGGCCGACCTTCCGGCCGCGAAGGACGAGGACGAGACGGCGACCGACGCGGAGACGACGCCGGAGACGGGGAAACGGCCGCCTCGGCCGGCACCCCTCGACGAGACGTTGGCGGACTAGGGTCTGTCTGGAAAGTCGGCCGTAAGGACCGAGGCCAGCCGAATCCAGGACGACTTTTCGGACAGACCCTAGCGCCGTCTTCCTGCGATCGAGGGGGGCGCGGGGGGAGGTAGACTGCGCGGCGCATGGATCCGCGCCTCGCGGAGCTGCTCGCGTCCGCGCCCCCCTACCCCCGCCGCATCGTCTGCCTGACCGAGGAGACGACCGAGATCCTCTACCGGATCGGCGCGGGCGACCTCGTCGTCGGCATCTCGGGCTACACCGTCCGCCCGAAGGAGGCGCGCACGAAGCCGCGCGTCTCCACGTTCCTCGACGCGGACTTCGGGAGGATCCTCGAGCTCGAGCCCGATCTCGTCCTCGGCTTCTCCGACCTCCAGGCGGAGCTCGGGAAGGAGCTCGCGAAGCGGAGCGTTCCGGTCGTTCTCTTCAACCAGCGCTCGCTCGCGGAGATCCTGCAGACCGTGCGCGTGGTGGGCGCGATCGCGGGCCGCGCGGAGGCGGCCGACGCGCTCGCCCGCGAGCTCGAGGGAAATCTCGACCGCCTCGCGACCGGGGCGCGCGCGCTCCCCCGACGCCCGCGCATCTTCTTCGAGGAGTGGCCCGATCCCCTGATCTCGGGCATCCGCTGGGTCTCGGAGCTGATCGAGGTCGTCGGGGGCGAGGACATCTGCGCGGAGAGCCGCGCGAGGAAGGAGGCGAAGGGACGGATCTTCGATCCCCTGGAGATCGCCCGCCGCGACCCCGACGCCGTGGTCGCGAGCTGGTGCGGGAGGAAGGTGAAGCGCGACGCGATCCGCGCCCGGCCGGGGTGGAAGGACGTGCGCGCCGTCCGGGAGGACCAGATCTACGAGATCCGGAGCGCGCTCATCCTCCAGCCTGGGCCGGCGGCGCTCACGGACGGGGCCCGCGAGCTGCACCGGATCGTCGAGGCCGTCGCCCGGGGCGAGCGGCTCCCCGCGTGGCGGGAGGGGGAGCCCCGCCGCGCCGAACCGCCCCCCCGCCGCCCCCCCGGCCGGTAGCCCCGCCAAGCGACGGTTTCCGCCCTCCTCACGGTCAAGCCCCACCCCCAGGGTGTCGAAAAGAAACCCGGGGAACGTCCCACATGGCCGGGGCGCGTGTAATGGTCGTCGAAGACGTGCGTCACATGGCGCACTTCGTCAAGCGCAGCCTCGAAAGGGCTGGGTACGAGGTCTTTGCCGTCCACCACGGCGACGAGGTCCTCCCCGCGATCGCGAAGTTCGCGCCGTGCGCGCTGATCCTCGATCTCGTGCTCCCCGGGAAGTCCGGCCTCGAGATCTGCCGTGCGCTCAAGAACGACCCGCGGCACGAGCAGCTGAGGATCCTCATCGTCACCGGCCACTCCTTCGACGACGCGAGCGCGGAAGAGATCCGCGACGCCGGCGCCGACTGCCGGTTCACGAAGCCCGTGAGCCCCGTGGGCCTCCGCGCGAAGCTCGTCGAGCTGGGGGTCCATCCGGACGGCGCGGAGGCGCTCCCGAGGGGGACGGAGCGGGCCGCAGGCAAGCCGTGCGGCGCGGAGACCGTGTCGTGACCGTGACGTTGACGCCCTTGCAGCGCGCGCTCGAGAGCCTCCTCTCCCCCCTGCCCCCTCACCTCCCTCTCGGTGTCCGCCTGCGCGAGTCCGGCGCCTGGCTTCGCGAGCCGCCCCACGGCGCGGAGCTGAACCGCATGTGCTCGGCGAACGGCTCGCTCGGGGTCACGCTCTGCGTGCCCAGGGGCTCCGAGGCCCTCCTCGACCTCGGCGAGTCGCTCGTCGCGGCGGCCGCGCGCGTCGCCGACCTCGAGGAGCAGCGCGAGGGGCTCTGCGAGGAGCTCGCCACGAGCTACGAGAGCCTCTCGGCCGTGTTCGACATCGGCGGCGACCCCGCGCTCCTCCTCTCGCCGGCGCGCGCGCTCGCGAAGGTGCTCGACCACGCGGTCGCGTTCGAGCCCGGCCTCGAGGGCGCGATCTGGCTCGTCCAGGAGGATCGCCTCGAGCCGGCCCAGTGGCGGACGCCCGAGCCGCCGGTAGGGCGCGACCCGGGCCACGGCATCGTCGGCCGCGTCCTCGGCGAGCGGCGCGGCATCATCGTGAACACGCGCGGGGCGGGCTGGGGCGACGAGCCCGAGCTCTCCTCCGCGCGGCGCGTCGCGGCGGCGCCGCTGGTCGCGCGCGGCGAGGCGAAGGGCGCGCTCGTCGTCTGGCACGCGCAGCACGGCACGTTCGATTCGCGCCTCATGGGACTGCTCACGACGCTCTGCTCGCAGGCGGCGCTGATCCTCGAGCAGGAACGGCTGCGGGTCGAGGCGGTCGCCGGGGAGAAGCTCCGCCGCGAGATCGAGATCGGCGGCAACATCCAGCAGGTCCTCCTGCTCGGCCGCACGCCGGCGAACGTCACCGGGCTCGAGATCGGCACGCTCGCGCGCGCATCGCGGCAGGTGGACGGCGACTTCTTCGGCTTCTTCCACCACGGGAACGGCGTCTTCGACATCGTGCTCGGCGACGTGATGGGGAAGGGGATCCCGGCCGCGCTCGTCGGCGCCGCCGTGAAGAGCCAGTTCCAGCGGTTCGCGAGCACGACGGGCCCCGCGGGGAGGAAGCTCCCCTGCGCGGAGCCGGCGGAGATCGTCGCCGCGGTGCACGACCAGGTCAGCGAGACGCTGATCGAGCTCGGCCGATTCGTGACCGCGATCTACGCGCGCTTCGACGTCCACAAGGGGACGATGACCTACGTGGACTGCGGCCACACGGACGCGCTCCATCACCGGGCCGACGTGAGCAAGGTGGACCTCCTCCACGCGACCCTTGCGGGACGCACGAACCTCCCGCTGGGCTTCGCGCGAGAGACGCGGTACGAGCAGGTTTCCGTGCCCTTCGGCCCCGGCGACACGTTCCTCTTCTACTCCGACGGGCTCACCGAGGCGCGCGCCCCCGGCGGCACCCACTTCGGCGTGGACGCGGTCGCGACCGCGCTCACGCGGGGCAGGGGCCAGCGGGCGCAGGCGCTCGTGGACCGCATCTGCGGCGAGGTCGAACGCTTCTCGGGGAGTGCGGGCATCCACGACGACCTCACGTGCATCGCGGTGCGGGTGACGGGCACGGCTCCCTCCTGCCGCCTCTGCATCGAGGTCGACAACGCGTCCGGCTCGCTCGCGCGCGTGCGCCGTTTCGTGAGCGAGGTCTGCGCGGCGATCCCCGGCTGCCCCTTCGGCGACGAGCAGGTGGCCGAGCTCCACCTCGCGCTCACCGAAGCCGCGGCCAACGTATTCGACCACGCGTACGGCGGCGGCCCCGGGTCGCTCCGGGTCGAGGCGCTCTGGGACGACTCGGAGCTCCGCTTCCGCCTGCTCGACCGGGGGAAGCCGTTCGACCCCGCGACGGCGAAGCCCCCGCGCTTCGACGGGACGGTCGACGGCGGGTTCGGCGTGTACATCATCCGCGAGATCATGGACGTGTTCGACTACACGAGGGGCGACGGCGCGTCGAACGTCCTCGAGCTCGTGAAGCGATTCCCCGGGAAGGAGGGCGCACGGTGAGATACGTCTGCGAGACCGTCGGGACGACGACGGTCGTGACCCTGCTCGACGACGCGCTCGACGCCCAGGGCGCGAAGGAGTTCCGCCGTTCGATGGAGGCCGAGTTGACGGACAAGGAGAGCGTCCTCATCGACCTCAGGAACGTCCGCTTCATGGACAGCTCCGGCCTCGGGGCGATCCTCGGGTGCCTGCGACGGATCGAGGGGGGCGGGGGGGGACTGAAGCTCTGCGGCCTCGGGTCCGAGGTCCGGAAGGCCGTGGAGCTCGTGAGGATGGACCGGCTGGTCGACGTGCACAAGGACCGCGACGAGGCGCTCGCCGCGGTGCGCGACGAGGCCGCCACCCTCGGAACCTGACGATCAGGAGACCCCCCCGCGTGCGGCTCAGGTGCAGGCAGCTCGGAGACGTGACGGCGATCGCAGTGGACGAGGACACGCTGGACGCGGAGCACGCGGAGGCGTTCCGCACGGAGATCGAGGCGCGGATCCGCGCGAGCGGAAAGATCCTCCTCGACCTCAACGCGGTCGCCTTCGCCGACTCGACCGGGCTCGGCGCGATCCTCGTCTGCATCCACCGCACCACGACGGCAGGGGGGAAGCTCCGGATCTGCGCCCTGCGCCCGCTCGTCCAGGAGATGTTCCACGTCCTGCGCCTCGACCGCATGGTCGACGTCCACGTGACGCCCGAGGAAGCGCTGTCGGCCTTCGGCAGGCCCTAGCCCGCAGGTCCTGCGGCCCGCGCACCCCTCCCCGCCCCCGTCCCCTCCGACCTGCCGCCTGCAGTCCGCAGTCTGCCGGTTACGATGCCACAATGGAAAAAGCGGAACGGGCATACGGGAAACTCCTCGCGCATCTCCGCGAAACCGCGGTCATGTCCTCGACGGCGAGCCTCCTCAACTGGGACCAGGAGACGCAGATGCCGCCCGGCGGCGCCGGGCTCAGGGCGGATCAGCTCGCCCAGCTCGCCGAGCTGGTCCAGAAGCGCAGGTCCTCGCGCACGGTCGGACGGCTGCTCGAGGAGGCGCAGCCGTTCGCCGAGGGCCGGCAGCCCGACTCCGACGAGGCCGCGATCCTCCGCGAGGCGAAGCGGGACTACGACCGTGCGGCCCGAATCCCCCCGAAGCTCGCGGCCGAACGCGCCCGGCTCCGGTCGCTCGCGCGCGTGGCCTGGGCCGAGGCGCGGGAGAAGAAGGACTACGCGATCTTCCTGCCGTGGCTCGCGAAGATCTTCGACCTGATGCGGCGCTGGGGCGAGGCGCTGTCGCAGGGCGAATCCCCCTACGACGCGCTGCTCGAGGACTACGAGCCGGGCCAGACGGCCGCGGGGCTCCGGGTCATCTTCGGGCCGCTCGAGAACTCGCTGCGGGCGCTCCTCGACCGCATCCAGGCGTCGGGGCGCGCGGTCGACACGACGCCGCTTCGCCGGCCGTGTCCGGTGGACGCGCAGCGCGCCTTCGCGAGGAGCGCGACCGCCGCGATCGGCTTCGACTACCACCGCGGGACGCTCCACGACACGCTCCACCCCTTCTGCTCTACGCTCTCGCCCGACGACATCCGGCTCACGTCGCGCTGGCGCGAGACGGCGTTCCTCGACGGCCTCTTCAGCGCGCTGCACGAGGCCGGCCACGGCATCTACGAGCAGGGGCTCGCCGCGGACCGGT
>WYBS01000010.1 GCA_011525755.1 Planctomycetaceae bacterium | reverse complement strand
TCGAGCCCCCACGCGGCCTCGGTCGCGAGGACGCGGGCGCCGGCGACCGGCGTCTCCGCGCCGTCGACCACGCGGCCCTCGAGCAGCGCGCCGTCTTTCATGTGGAAGTCGATGCCGGGGGCGTCGATGAAGAACGGGGCGGGCTCGCGGTTCGCGGCTGCGAGCCCTCCCGCCGTCGCGCGGAGCGCGTACGCCTCGCCGGCCGGGACGACGAGTTCGTACGCACCGTCCTTGTCCGAAGCGGCGCTGGCCGCGACCCCGTCCGGCTGCGGCGCGCGGAGGACCGCGCCGGCGAAGTTGAAGCCTTCGCGCTCGACCGTGCGACGAGCCTCGACGAGCGCGTTCGGGACGGGCTCGCCGCGCGGGCCGTGGACGCGGCCCGAGATCGTGACGGTCGCGGTCAGGCGGAGCGTGCCGAGGTCGAGCGCGCCCTTCGTTTCGAAGCGGAGCGCGCCGCCGAGGTTCTTGTAGCGCGCGCGGAGGTCGTAGACCCCCGGCGCGAAGTCCTGGAGGCGGAGGACGCCGATCTCGTCCGCCTTCGAGCGCAGAGCGTCGACGCCGCGATCGAGCGCGACGTCGCATCCGCTCGCGGGCGCGTCGTCGGGGCATACGATCTTCAGCACGATCGAGATCGGCCCCGTCTGCTCGATCGAAGTGTCGCCGGGAGCCGCGGCCTCCCCTGCCGTGGCCGGCGCCTCGCTGCCGCCCGCGTCCGCGTCGCTCGCGGGGCTCCGGCGGCCGCCTGCCCGGATACCCGACTCGTGCGAGCCCGTCCGGCGCGCGCCGGCGCGCACGCCGTCGGGCATCGCGAGGAGCACGAGCATCGCCGCGACGAGGAGGACCGCCGCCGCGGTCGCGAGATAGAGCCGTTTCATCGCGCCGCCCTCCGGACTCCGGGCCCGATCCCCGCCGCGCGGGCGCACCGCGGTCCCGGCCGTCCGTTGGACGACGCCCGGGAGCCCGCGCTTGCGCGCTCCTCGCCAGCGCCGCGCGTGCCGCGGCTCAGCCGCCCGCCGCGCGCTTCCGGATGGAGGCGCATGCCCGTTCCACCAGATGTGCCCACTCCCGGCGGATCAGTCCGTCGGCGAGCATCGTCTCGAGCGTGTCGGCATCCTCGACGCTTCCGTGGAGCGCCAGAAGGTCGATGACGCTCGTCGAGACTTGCGTCCTCGTCCGAGCCAGCTTCAGCGCGACTTCCGCGACCCGCCCCTTCAGGTGAGGCGGAACGCCGGCCCGGAGAGCGTCCGCGAACCGGTAGCCTGCGCTCCCCGAGAGCGCCTTCAGGATGGTGTCGACGACACGTTCGCTCTTCGGGTCCATGTAGCGGAACGCCTGGATGAACACCTCGGAGCGCACTTCGGCCTCCGTCGCGAGGAGCGCCTCCTCGAGCCCGGCAGGGTAGCGCGGACACGAGTCCCAGAGGCCCCAGGACACCGTCATGAGCGCGACGCGTCCCGACTCGCGGACGAGACGGACGACGGCGGCCGCGGCCTCGTCCCCGCGCGGTCCCGCCACGTGCGCGACGAGCACCGCGCCGGCCATGGCCCGCACGTCGCCCGAAGGGTCCCTGCCGAGATCGAGGAGTCGCGCCGTGTCGGTTTCGTCGGGCGGGAGCCTGCGCAGGGCGAAGAGCGCCCGCAGGCGCACGTGCTCGTCCTCCGAGTCGAGGCACCGGGCCACGTCGCCGCGGAACGCGGCGTCCCCGGGAACCTCCGAACGTGAGATCTCGTCGAGCGCCGGCAGGGGCTCGCCGCCGTCGAACGCGGCACGGATCAGGCTCGCGCGCATGGCCGGCCGCTGCGGCTCCGGCGTCCGCCGGAGGACATCGGCCCAGTCCTCTTTCGGGCGCGCCGGGGCGGCCGGCGGCCGCGCTTCCTGTCGGGCCGGGGCCGCCGGTGGGATGGAGGGGGCGCGGGGGAGGAGGGTCTCGATCTCCTTCCGGAGCCCCTCCTCCCGCGCCTCGAGCGCCGCGAGCTCGGGCGTGGGCCCGCTCGCCTCGGGCGAATCCGCGATCCTGCGAACGAGCCAGAACGCGTTCGTCGCGACGAGGAGGAGGATCAGCAGCGCCCGCGTCATCGCGTCCGTGGCCGCTGCTCGCGGAGTCTGGCGGCCGCCGTCTCGGCGCGCTTCCTGTCTTCCGACTCGAATCGCCCCGCCTCGATCATGCGCTCGAGCCGCTCGGCGTGGCGCGAGTCGCCGACGTAGAGCAGCTCCCGGAAGAGGCGGGTGCTCCCCGACCGCTCGAGGAGATCGAGCACGATCCCGGCCGAGCGGTCCCATCGCGAGCACATCATGGGGTGGCAGATCGCCTCGAGCGCGGTCTGCTGCAGGTTGCCCTCGCCGAGCGCCAGCTCGGCGAGCACGTCGAACACCTCGTCGGAGGGCTCCTCGATCCGGGTGAGCCCGAAGCGCACCACCACGTCCCGCCACTCCGGCCGCCGGTACAGCTCGAGGAAGCGGCGTTCGATCGCGGGCGAGACTCGCCGCGCGCCGAGCGAGCGGAGCGCGTCGTCGATGAGGGCCTCGTCCGAGAGGATGCGGAGCGCGGCGTCCGCGGCGGCGCCGTCGAGCGTCCCTTTGCAGCGGCGCGTGATGACGTAGAACGCGCCGCTGCGGACCTCAGCCGCGGGGTCGTCCGCGAACGGGAGGAGGAGGTCGAGATCGCCCGGCTGCTCCGGGAGCGTCACCAGCGCCCGGACGGCGGCGGCGCGGACGCGCGTATCCGCCGCCGCAAGGAGCCTCGTGATGTCGGGGCGGAAGGGGGCACGGTCGAACCGCACATCCGCCGCGCCGAGGAACGCCCGGAGCGCGGCCTCCACCCGGACGAGGTCCTCATCGGCCAGGGCGGCGCGAATCTCGGCGAGCGTCCGCGTCCGTAGCGCGTCGTCGTCCACCTGCCGCAGCGAGTCGATCCAGGGGCGCGCGATGCTCCAGACGGCGGCGACTCGCTGCTGGTCGGCGGTGAGGGGTGGGGCACGGGGCGGTGCATGGGGCGGTGGCGCGGCGGGGCTGCTCGCGGGCGCAGGGCGCGAACGAGGGGACCTCGCCGCCGCCAGCTCGACGTCGAGCGCCTCGATCCGCCGGCGCGCGTCCTCGATCGCGCGCGCGTCCGCCGCCGGCGACGTGCGGACGGAAGCTCGCGTCGGCTCGGTGGCGACCCAGCAAGCGTTGCTTGCGAGGAGGAGCGCGAGAAGGATGGCATCCCACGCACGCCGCACGGTTACGATGATAGCCGATGCCGTCTCCCGCCGGTCGGCTCGCCGCCGCGCTCGTCCTCCTCGCGGCAGGCTGCGGCAGCACCCGGCCGCTCGAGGTGCCGCCGCCCTACGACGACCACGGCATCCTGGTCACGGTGAAGCCGCACGCCTACATCGACTGGCCGCTTGGATTCGAGTGGCTCCGTGGCACCGTGGAGAACCGGACCGGCCGCGACATCGACCTGTCGCTCTACCTGAACCTCGTGGACGACAACGGGGTGACGGTGGGCCATGCGCGGGTGTTCGCGCAGGACTTCCGCCGCTGCGAGAAGCGCCGCTTCGAGGCAATCCCGTTGTCGGGGCCGCCCGGCGGTTTCGACCTCCGGCTGTTCGAGAAGCCGCCCTCCTACACGAAGGTGACGTGCGGGCTCGCCTGGGACCAGCGCGTCTACGACCGGATGCTCGCCTGCCTCAACGCGATCACGTCGTGGGTCGTCACACGCTGGCCGCCGCCAGCTGCTCGTCCAGCCGTGCCAGCACGCGGGTCCTGAGCTCCGCGAAGAACTCCCTCGTGTTGAAGCGCGGGAGGTCGATCTCCTTGAACTCCCCGTGGACCTCGTCGGGCATCGAGTAGTCCTCGGCGACGAACCCCTGCTCCTTCTCCAGCCGGTAGCCGCGCAGGTAGGTGCGGCGCACCGCGGCCGCGAGCTCCTCCGCCGTCGTCTCGATCCCGGCGGCCTCCTTCAGTGCCTCCGCCATCCGCTCGTCGGGCAGCCCCGCGAACTTGCACGAGCCGAGCAGGTCGTCGCGGAGGACCCGGGGCCCCCGCTCGGTGATCGCCTCGACCCAGTAGTCGAGCGATGTCTCGCGCTCGTAGAGGAGCAGCAGGTAGGTCCGCATCGACATGTGGCCCCCCGCGAGCGCGAAGGGGTAGCCCGGGTTCGTCTGCGGGAGATACGCCGGGTACTCGACTCCCTTGCTGTGCATCGCGTAGCCCGTGTGGCCCATCGCCTCCGAGAGCCGCTTCACGCCCTGGCCGAGCTGCGGCAGCTCCCCCTTGGCGATCTGCTCGATCGTCCGCTTCGTGGCGGCGACGTCGCCGTACGCGAGCTCGCCGCCGCGGCGGCGCGTCAGCTCCATCACGTACGAGAGTGTCGCGCCGAGCGAGATCGAGTCGAGGCCCATCTCGTCCGCGAGCAGCACGAGGTCGAGCGCCGCGTCGGCGTCGAAGATCCCGAGGTTGCTCGCGAGAAGGCAGAGCGGCTCGTAGTCGAGCTTCGCGCGGAACCGCCCCCGGACCCCCCCTTCTTCGAGATCGTAGACGTTCTTGTGGCACCGGATGCCGCACCTCAGGCAGGACTCGTCCACGACCTCGTATGGGCCCTTCTCCACCTCGGCGCGGTGGAGCGGGCGCGACACGTCCGTGCCCGTCGGCGCGAAGTTCATCTCCGGCAGCGCGTGCACCGGGCTCAGGAACTCGTAGTTGCCCCACGTGCCGCGCTCGCGGAAGCGTCGGCTGCCCTCGCCTTTCGCGACCGCGAGGTTGAGCGCTTTGAGGCCCGGCGACGGCTTTCCGGGCTTCGGGTCAGCGCCCTCCGCGACGATCGCGAGGAGGTTCTTCGACCCCATCACGGCGCCGAAGCCGCCGCGCCCGCAGAATCGCGGCTTCGGGTCGCCGGTCCTGAGCTGGAGCGCGGTCGAGAGCGCGATCGCCGCGTAGCGCACGCGATGCTCGCCGGCGGGGCCGATCGCGGCGAAGTGCGCGCCCGGGAAGCGTTGATGCAACACTTGCATCCGATCGTTGACGGTGCCCGTGAGGTCGAGCGGCTCGATCGTGAACGACGGGAGCCGCAGGACCGACGGGCGCGCGGCGCGGCCGGTGAGGACGACCTCCTCGATGCCATTGCCGCGGAGCCGCGTGCCGAAGTCCCCGCTGCCCGCGGACCACATCGCGCCCGGGAGCCCCGCGTTCGAGACCTTCAAAGGCGAGAAGCCGTGGAAGAACGTGCGGAGCCCGGTCATGAACCCGGTGCCGGAAAGCGCGCCCAGGTTGAGGATGAGGGGGGCTTGGGGGGAGAAGGGGTCCTTGACTCGCCGGCCGAGGAGCAGCTTCGTCGCGCGGCCGATGCCGCCGAGCGCGTCCTCGAGATCCTGCGGGCGCACCTCCTCGCGGCGGACGCCGCCGGTCGTGAGGTCGAGGTGGTGGCGGTGGAACACGGCGACAATTGTAGGAAACGCGGGGAGACGGCTTCGCAGGCGGGTTCTGGGCGTGTCTGGGGCCGGTTCGCGTGACACCAGCCCACGACTACAAGAGTGATGGCAGATGTCGCCGAGGAGGTGATACCTTGGAATCCGTGCTGCTACGCCGGAGGAAAGCCACGTTCGAGGAGTGGGCGGCGCTGCCCGTGGGCACCCGGGCGGAGTTCCTCGAGGGCGAGCTCGTGATGGCCCCCTCGCCGGACGGCTCGCACCAGAGGCTCGCGATGCGGATCGCCCGTGCGTTGGACCGCCACCTCGGCCCGGATGCCGACGGACGCGTCTTAGCCGCGCCCCTCGATGTGTTCCTCGCCGGCCGGAACGTCGCCCAGCCGGACGTGCTGGTCCTGCCCGAGGGCACGAGGCCGAAGCCGTACCCTTGGAAGGTCCCGTTGCCGGTGGTCGTCTTCGATGTCGTGTCGCCCTCGGGCGAGGAGTACGACGTCGAGGAGAAGCTGCCGCTCTACGCGCGTTCCGGCATTCGCGAGGCGTGGATCGTGGACCAGTTCCGGAAGGTCGTCGAGGTACACGACCTCGCGGCGGGGGCGCGCGCGACGTACGGCCCGGGCGAGATGGCGCTGTCCGCGGCGATCCCGGGCTTCGCGCTCGACGTCGCGCGACTCCTCGCGTCCTGAGCGTCCGCTACTGCCGGAGCGCGGCCTCGAGCGTCTCGACCGCATGCGCCAGGCGCTGCCTCGCGATCTCGGTGGTCTCTTCCGCGAGGCGGCGCCTCAGGAAGTCGAGCAGCGCCTGGGCGTCGGCGGCGCGCGCGCTCGCCGGCTGGATGCTCTCGCACGGCGTGCCCGGCACCCTGGAATAGAACGCGAGGCGCTCGCTCTCGGAGAGGCCGGACGAGAAGAGGATGTCCAGGTACCTGGCGAGCCGCGCGCGCGGCATGTCCTGGGCCATGCCCAGCGCCGAGGCGACCGCGTAGACCCCGTCGTCTCCCCGCTTCTCCCGCACCTCGCGCGTGAGATCGGCGGCGCGCTCGGGAGAGAGGCTCACGAGCAGCGCGAACGACGTGCGGTCCATGCGACCCGGCTCGAAGCCGATGCGGGCCATCTCCTCGACGAGATCGGTCCTCCCCTCGAACTCGTGGCGCTGGATCCAGTCCGCCACGCCGTACGCGACCATGAACGCCTTCTTGGGATCCTCCCCCTTGAGCTCGCGCACCGCGGCGGCCAGCATCGCGTTCATGCCGTTCACCATCGTCGCGTCCGTCGTGGTCCGGAAGAGCATGAAGAGGTCCCGGTAGTCGGTCGCGTCCTCGGAGCCGCGAAGGCCGTCGAGCAGGCCTTGGTGCGCCTCCGGCGTGCCGATCTGCCGCAGCACGTCGATCAGCAGCGTGCGGAGGCGCGGGTAGCCGCCGACGACGTTGCCGCTGAGCGAGAAGGCGCCCCCCCAGTCCTGGTCGCGGCCCGACTTGAGGAGCGCGACGATCTCGGGCACGACGTCATTGCCGAGCGCGACGAGCTCGAGGAACGAGTCCTTGATCGCGAGCTGGCGACCGCCCTGCTCGATCGCGAGCGCGGTCGCGAGGGCCTCCTCCTTCGACCGCGGCGCGGCGGCGACGCCCTGCGCGTCGAGGCGCGCTTCGATCCGGCGCACGCGCTCCTCCAGCGCGGGCGGGGGAGAGGCCGCCGCGACCGGGGGCATGTCGATCCCGGGAGGAGCGACCCGCTCGGTGCTCGCGGTCCGAGGCGCGGGCGCCCGGCCGGGCGCGAGGAGCATCGTCGTCACCGCGCTCGCAAGCACCGAGAGAACGACGGACGTCAGGATGACCGTTCGCGGGCGCACGGGCACGTCCTCCGGTCCGAGCGTAGCACGCACGTTTCGCGGCCGCGAACATCGGGGCGCAACGAAACCGTCACACGCGGGCGGCCACGCGACGCGCCGATCCGGCGCGATGCCCGGCGGCTGTGCGCGAGTTGTTGGCGGAGCGGTGCCTGGTGCCGTGCCACTCATGGCACCGTACGGCTCGTGCCGCTGGTATCCGGTCCATCGTCGCGAGCGCGGACTGCGGCACGCGTGCCGCACCCGTCCGCCATAACCCACGGTGCCGCCGCGAGATGCGCGCGCCGCGCCCGTGAAGGTCAACCCAAGCCGAGGGTGCGGCGGTAGAACTGCGGGATCTCGTCCGGGTCCACTGTCATCAGCACGTGGCTCTTGAGCCACGCCGGCGCCCGCGCGTTGCCGACCATCACCTCGAGCTGGCGGCGCAGCGGCCACCAGTAGGGGTCGTCGCCCGACGCGCCGAAGAAGACGATCGGCGACAGCTCGATGATGCCGAGCTTCATGTCGGTCAGCGTGAGGCCCACCTCCTCGAGCGTGCCCACGCCGCCCATGCAGAAGATGTGGAAGGACGCCACCTCGAACCACCGCTGCCGGCTGTGGCGGCTCCGGCCCTGGAAGGTCTGGTAGAAGTCCGCCGTCTGGTTCGTGCGCTGGTCCACCGTCTCGATGAAGTTCGCGCCGACCGGGATCTGCAGGCTGTGGGCGATGTTCGTCGCCTGCTGCATGGCCCCCGGACCCCCCCCCGTGAGGATCGCGATGGACCCTCCGAAGAACGACTTCAGGCTCACGAGCAGGCGCTCGAGGTTGGCCTCGTCCTCGTCCGGCAGCGGCCTCGTGGAGCCGTAGATCGCGACGATCAGCGGCGTCTTGAAGGACTCGATCTTCGAGGGCTCCATGAAGTAGCCGCGGAGGCCGCGGTAGACGTGCGTCGACACGTGCTTGCGCACGTCGTTGCACCAGAAGACCTCGACCCCGAGCCCCTGGTAGTCGGCGAGGCGGCCGTGGTCGCGCGCCGAGAGGAACATCCCGTGCTCGTACGAGGCGTGGCGGAACACGAGGCGCTTCACTTTCCCCTCGAGCGCCGCGTTGCAGAGCGCGAGGTGCTCGAAGAGGTTCGGGAAGTAGCGCATGAAGAGCGTGACGCCCGCGCCGGGCTTCACCTTCGCGAGCAGCTCCGTCCCGAACTCGATGCCGCGGCGGTCGGCCGGCGGCGCCGTGAACGTGCCGACGCCCTTCTCGGGCCGTTCCGTCGGGCGGTGCCAGATCGCGCGGGGCGGCTTGCCCGAGAGCGTCGCGGAGAGGTCGTCCGAGACGGCGACCATCCGGTCGTAGTAGGTCGTGCCCGGCTTCTCGCCGAGCAGGCGGTCGAAGACCGTCGAGAGCAGCTTGTAGTCCTTGAGCCCCTCCGCGAGCACGGGCGGCCGGTCGCGCTCCTTGATGAACCAGCGCGCGGGCTTCTCCTCGCTCGGCATCGCGGAGTAGACCGCGCCCGCGGCGGACGGGTTCACGATCGGCCGGTCGGAGAGGTTGCAGAACTCGAGGAAGACGCGCGTGCCGCGCGTCGAGATCGGGTCGAGCACCACCGCCTGCAGGTGCTGGCCGAGCGTGTCCGACTGGAGGTCGAGCACCACGTAGTGGCGGTGCAGGAACATCGAGCACGACGTGATCACGCCGTCGCCCGGCTCGAGCACGATATGCGTGACGGGGCGCTGCACCTGGATGCGGTTCAGGAGGTCCTGCCCCTCGATGCGCGCGACGATCGTGCGCAGGTCGTCGAGGGTCACCGGGCCCGCGAGGTCGTACACGCACCGGTGGGTCTGGATGTTGAAGCGCCCCTCGCGGTCGATCGAGAACGAGGCGGGCAGCTGGAGCGCGTGCGCGACGACCTCCTCGTACACCTTCTCGGACGAGAGGCGGCGTTCCTCGGGGCAGAAGACGAGCCGGCCGACCTTGAGCCCCTGGAGCACGAGGTCGGGCAGGTGCTGTGCCACGGGGTAGCCGCGGATGACCGACTGGACGGTCGCGCTCATGCGGAGCGCCTTGCCGTCGCGCTGGAGCGGCGTCACGGGGCGCACCTCGATGCCGAGCCGCGCGAGGCGGCTGCGCGAGGCGAAGACCAGCTCGGGCAGCCGGTCCTTCACCTGGTCGAGGAACTCGATCGAAACCGGGAACTCCACGTCGATCGAGAGGAGCTTCCCCGGCCCCGCCTCGACCTTCGTGACCCAGCCGTCGTCCGTTTGGGGTGTGACGTACATCCGCGGGTTCTCCTTATAAGGTTTCGGCAGTCCGGGTAAATTAATGGCCGGTCCCCGCCCGGAATCGGACGGAAGCCTTGAAACCCGTACTCGTCCCCGTCGTCCTCCTCGTCCTCGGCATCGGCACCGGCTACTTCCTCGGTTCGAGCGGCGCGCTGCCCGGGGCGCGCGGCGAGCGCGTCGACACCCGCGAGGTGGTCGACCTGCGCGAGCAGCGCGTCGAGGACCTGGATCGCATCCGGCAGCTCGAAGCGCGGATCGCCGATCTGGAGCGCCAGCTCGCCAGCAGGCCCGAGGAGAAGGTCCCCTACCCGGGCGACACGCCGGAGGCGGTCGAGAAGCTCCTCGCCGAGGTCTACGGCGAGAACAACGTCGACCTCTTCCTCGACGTGATCGACCGCCTCCTGTGCATGGGGGAGAAGGGGTGGCCCCTCCTGCGGCGGATGATCATGGACATCATCTTCAAGGCGAAGTTCCTGCCGTCCCAGTCGGACTTCCGCGTCGACCAGCTCTACCGGCTCGGCCGCATCTTCGCGAACCGCGAGAAGCACGTCATCGGGTTCCTCAACTACCTGCTGCTCCAGAAGGACACGCACACCTGGCTGAAGCAGGGGGCGCTCATGGGCGGCGCGTTCTACGTCGGATCCAAGGCCGAGGGGAGCGAGGAGCTCAGCCAGACGATGATGCAGCTCTTCCTCGAGAACGCCGGCATGGACGGCCAGGCGATGCCCGGCATGCTCCCCGGCAACGTCGGCAAGAAGATGCAGATCTTCGCGGTCGCGATGTCGGGGAACAAGGAGATGATCCCTTCGCTCCGGGACGAGTACCGGACGACGAAGGACAAGGATCTCCAGGGCGACATCGTCGGCGCGCTCGCGTACCTGGGCGACCCCGGCGCGCTGCCGCTCATCCAGGAGCGGCTCGACCCGAAGCAGGGCGACTTCTCGCGCGAGATCGGCGCGCTCGGCCGGATCGGCACCGAGGAGGCGCACGCGACCGCGTCGGCGTTCCTGCGCCAGATCCCCGACTCGAGGCGCTTCTACCGCCACGCGCGCGACTACGTGCGGCAGGGCGGCGGCGCCTCCGCGGTGCTCCTCATCCGGGACCGCATCCAGGCGGACCCGAAGGACCCGGAGGTCGCGAACACGATCGGCACGCTGCGCCGCTTCCCGACGCAGCAGAGCCTCGACACGCTGAACCTGATCGCGACGACGAGCCCCGACGCGGGGATCCAGCGCCGCGCGACCGAGGCCGCGACCGAGGTCGACAACCGCCTGAAAGGCATCCTCCCGGAGTAGATTAGCTTTTCTCCTTCAGGCCCCTTGGTGTGCGTAAGCCGCTGCGGCCAAGGAGTTTACGGCGGTCGAGTGCGGCAGACGTGCCGCAGCGGCGTCAGAAAAGCTGACGCTGCCGGCCGAGGTCGTACACGAGCCGCGTGCCGTCGAGCCGCGCACGCGGGTCGATGCGGTGGAGGTCCGGGGGGCTCGGCCCCGTGATGTGCAGCACCTCCACCCCCTCGGCGGCGACGAGGTGGTCGGCGATGTGCCGGCGGTGGCATTCGTTCCAGAGGCGCTCGGCGCACATGATCGCCGTCCTTCGCGCCCGCGCGATCGCGAGGAGCCGCGCGATCCCCGCGCGGAACTCCTCGCCTTCCATGTGGTCCGCGTACGCCCGCCACATCCCGTCGAGCGCCGTGTGCGGCGAGTCCTCCCGCGCGCTCTTCCGGTATCCGCCCAGCTCCTTCCCGAGCCAGTGGTAGTCCGCCCACGCCGCCGCGAGCCGGTCGCCCGAGAAATGCGGGTATCGGCGCGACACCGGGAACGCCCGCACATCCGCGAGCGCCTCGATCCCGTGGGCCTCGAGCAGCCCAACGAATGCCGCGAGGTCGAGGTTCGAGTGGCCGACGGTCCAGATGCGGTTCGGGGAGGATTCTTCCGGAACTCGTGACAAAGGAGGGTACCGAGGGGTTTGCCCGTTGGAATTCTCCCGTACCGTATCCGGAATGCGACGCCGCGGCCCCGTCTGGCTCGGCAAGAGGATCGAGTTCCCGCTGCCGGAGACCGCGGGGCCGGGCGGGCTCCTCGCGGTCGGCGGCGACCTCTCGCCGGAGCGCCTGCTCGCCGCCTACCGGCGCGGGATCTTCCCGTGGCCCTGGGCCGAGGCCGAGCCCATGCTCTGGTGGTGCCCCGATCCGCGCTTCGTCCTCTACCCCGGCGAGATGCGCGTGAGCCGGAGCCTCGAGCAGCGCATCCGCTCCGGCCGCTTCGACGTCCGCCTCGACACCGCCTTCGCGGACGTCGTCGAGGGCTGTGCCGCGACGCCCCGCCGCGACTCCGGCACCGAGACGTGGATCACCAAGGAGATGAAGGACGCCTACGTCCGCCTCCACGCGCTCGGCCACGCGCACAGCGCGGAGGCGTGGCGGCAAGGCAGGCTCGTCGGCGGCCTCTACGGGGTGGCGCTCGGCGGCGTCTTCTTCGGCGAGTCGATGTTCCACCGGGAGACCGACGCGTCGAAGGTCGCGTTCGTCCGCCTCGTGCGCCAGCTCGCCCTCTGGGGCTTCCGCCTCGTTGACTGCCAGCTCGAGACGCCGCACCTCGGAAGCCTCGGCGCCCGCGCCGTCCCGCGGGAGCGCTTCCTCGCGGAGCTGGCGGAATCCGTCGCCCTGCCGAACCGCGACGGCCCGTGGCGGTTCGACCCCTCATGAGCACCCCCTGGTCCGACGACCCGTCGTTCTGGGACGGCTTCAAGCACGTGATGTTCACCGGGAAGCGGCTCGCCGGCACGTCGCTCGAGGTGGACGCGCTCGTGAAGCTCGTCGGCCTCGCGCCGCCCGCGCGCGTGCTCGACCTCCCGTGCGGCATCGGCCGCCACTCCGTCGAGCTCGCACGCCGCGGCTTCGAAGTCACCGGTGTCGACCTCCACGAGCCCTACCTCGCGGAGGCGCGCGCCGCGGCGCCGCAAGTCGAGTGGATCCGCGCCGACATGCGCGGGTTCCTTCGCCCGCAGGCGTTCGACGCGGTCCTCAACCTCTACACGTCCTTTGGCTACTTCGAGGATCCCGAGGACGACCGCCGCGTGGCGCGGAGCGCGCTCGGGAGCCTCCGTCCCGGAGGCGCGTTCGTCATCGAGATGATGGGCAAGGAGGTCCTCGCCGCGAAGTACGTGGAGCGCCGGTGGGACGAGCTCGAGGACGGATCGCGCATGATCGAGCGGTGCATCGTCGAGGACGGCTGGCGCGCCGTGCGCAGCGAGTGGACGCTCTACCGGGCCGACGAGCGCCGCGACGCGCACTTCCGGACCCGCCTCTACGCGGGCACGGAGCTCGAGCGGCTCCTCCTCGACGTCGGGTTCGCGGACGTGAAGCTCCACGGCTGGCTCGATGGCCGCCCCTACGGCCCCGGCGCGCCGCGGCTCGTCGCGGTCGCGCGGCGCTGACGGTACACTCGCCCGGGCCCGGAAGGGCACCGTGCCTGAGGTCTACCGATGGAGCAACAGAGCCGCCTCGTCCGCCAGCTCGAAGCGTTCCGGCAGCGCCTCCTGAACCTCGACACGCGGAACCAGAGCCTCTTCCTGCGAAAGATCGTCAAGAAGCGTGCGTACGATCTCCTGAGAACAGATGGGGAGGGGCCCGGGGAACCCCCCGGTTCCCCCGTGCCCCCTCCGCCCCACGTCAAGCGGCTCTGGGAATGCCTCGCCCAGGGCTCCGGCCGCGCGCTGCTCGTTCCCGACTCCGACGTCTCGAAGGAGGCCGACGAGAGGCGCTCCGGCCTGAAGCAGCTCCAGCGCTTCGCCACCGCACTCCGCGAGGAGAAGGGGCTCGAGGAGACCTACGTCGGCCTCGCGTGGGTCGAGGGGTTCCTCGACGAGCACACGTTCGTCCGCGGCCCGCTCGTCCTCGTGCCGTGCGCGCTCGAGCAGGCGCGGACCGGACGGTCGCAGGGCTGGTACGTCGCGTTCGACGAGGAGCACCCGCCCGAGATCAACACCGCGCTCGCCGCCGCCATCGCGAAGCTCCGCGGCACCGAGATCGGCGACGACGCGGGCGAGAAGCTCGAGGAGGCGATCGAGGCGCTCCCCGAGAAGACCGGCGAGGCGCTGCACGCGGCACTCTCCGCGTTCGCGACCTCGCTCGGCCTCCCCTTCGACCCCGCCCCCTTCGACGGCGCGCCGGTCGAGCCGCTGCTCAGGAAGGACGTCGAGGCGCGCGAGCGCGGCAAGCCGCGGATCCGGAGCCACGCCGTCCTCGGCATCTTCCCGCAGGCCTCCTCCGCGCTCTTCGCGGACTTCGAGGAGATGATCGGGCGCGCGCAGGCGGGCGAGATCGACCAGGGCATCGTCGACAACCTCGTCGAGGCGGCCGCGGACGCGGCCCCCGCCTCCGAGGACGTCGACCTGGACGGCGTCCCCGACGAGAGGATCAACACCGTGCTGCCGAGCGACCCGAGCCAGGACGCCGTGGTGGTCAAGGCGAAGGACGCGAAGTGCCTCGTCGTGCGCGGGCCGCCCGGCACCGGCAAGTCGCAGGTGATCGTGAACCTCATCGCGGACGCGCTCTTCCGCGGCGAGCGCGTGCTCGTCTGCTGCCAGAAGCGCGCGGCGCTGGACGTCGTCGACCGGAGGCTCCGCGAGGCTGGGCTCACCGACGCCGCCTTCCTCGTCCACGACGGCGAGCGCGACCGCGCCGCCCTCTACAAGAAGATGCACGGCATCCTCCAGGCCGGCGCGGGCGGCGCGGACGCGGCGGCCGAGTCGCGCCGCCTCGCGGGGAAGATCGATGCGCTCGTCCGCGAGCTCAAGGAGGTCGCGGAGCCGACGTGGAAGGAGGTCCACGGCGAGCGGCTCTTCCGCCTCTACGCGCGCGCGCGGCCGGGGTTCGAGCCGAAGGGCGTCGCGGACGGCATCGTCAATCTCGACGACCACGGCCTCCGCGACGCGTGCGAGCGCATCCGCCGCATGCGCGAGGGCGCGATCCGCTTCGACAGGGGCCCGCTCGCGCGGCGGAAGAGCTGGGCCGACGCGGGCCCGCTCGACCGGCAGGAGATGGGCGCCTGCATCGACGGGCTGCTCGAGATCGAGGATCCCTGCCTCCGGCCCCCGGACCCCCCCTGGATCGCCCGCGCGAAGGCGCTCCTGCCCGCGTACCGCGACCTGCGGCACAAGT
>WYBS01000009.1 GCA_011525755.1 Planctomycetaceae bacterium | reverse complement strand
GCCGCGCGAGGCTCGTCCGCGTGACCGCGGGCGGGCACGAGCGCGTGCTCCGGGCGAGCGCCTTCCGGCTCTCGGTCGGGCCGTCGTCGCTGCGCTCGACCTATCTCCTGGGGATCGCGACCGACGGCGACACGCTGAAGGTCGAGGGGGGCGGTTGGGGCCACGGCGTCGGGCTGTGCCAGTGCGGCGCGATCGGCCTCGCCGACCGCGGGAAGTCGGCCGAGGAGATCGCGGCGTACTACTACCCGGGCGCGTCGCTCCGCCGCGCGTACTAGCCCAAGCTTTCCGAGCCTCGCGGTTCTAAGCGGTCCATCCTGCCCGTCGGCCTCGATCCTCGCGCATCCTCGGGCCAGGGGGGGGTCCGGGGGCCGTCAGGCGGGCGGCGCGCCGCCTCCGGCGGCCTTGCGCTCGTCCGCGAGCTTCCAGCCGGCGCATCCGGCGGCGCCCAGCGCCGCGAGGAGCGCGAGCCAGAAGAACAGCGTCTTGCCCGCCTCCACCATCCCGCCCCCCATCATGGGGCCGTCGGTGTCAGGCAACCAGATCCACCAGAAGTAGATCGGGCCGAGGAGCAACGCGATCGCGGCGAGACCGAGTTGAACCGTCGTCTTGCGTGCGAGCGCCTTCTGCTCCGCGGAAAGGGGGACGAACCCCATGTTCGCGAGGCCCGCGACCGTCCCGAGGCATGCGGCGAGAAAGCCGATCCACGCGGCCTCCTGGAGCCCGCTCACCGAGTCGGATTGGCTCAGGCCGAGCATCTCGACCTTCACGCTGTACCACGGCAGGAAGAACAGCAGCACGAGCGCCGCGGACCCGAGGAAGATCACCCGGTCCCGGAAGTCGAGCTTCCTGATCGCCTCCTTCAGCTCCTGCGCCTTCGCCGCCGCACCCTTGTCGCTCGCGCCTTCGGTCATCGTCGGTCCTCCTTGCGCCCTGCCTCCAACGGCCCGCATGCTACAGGACGGGATCCCCCCGCTGCCTCCCCCCCAGGCCCCCCCTCCTTCTCCTGCGCCACGGCGACGCAGCCCGTCGGATACCCTTTGCGCCGTGTCCTTCGAGATCGTCGCGGATTGCGGCCATGCGCGCGCGGGGCTCCTCCGCACTCCCCACGGCACCGTCGAGACGCCCGCCTTCATGCCGGTGGGCACGCGCGGCAGCGTGCGTGGCATCCTGCCGTCGCAGCTCGCGGACGCGGGCGCGCACATCCTCCTCGCGAACGCCTACCACCTCTTCCTCCGGCCCGGCGACGAGGTGGTGAGGGACCTCGGCGGGCTCCACGGCTTCACGGGATGGAAGGGGCCGTGGCTCACCGATTCCGGCGGATTCCAGGTGTTCTCGCTCGGCGAGCTCGTGAAGGTCGTCGAGGAAGGCGTCCGATTCAAGTCGCCGATCGACGGCGCCTCGCACTTCCTCACGCCCGAGGACTCGATCCGGATCCAGGAGAACCTCGGCGCGGACGTGATCATGGCGTTCGACGAGTGCGTGCGGCAGCCGGCGACGCCCGAGCAGACGCGCGCGGCCGTGGACCGGACGATCCGCTGGGCCCGGCGGTGCCGCGATGCGCACCGGCGCGAGGGGCAGATGCTCTTCGGGATCGTGCAGGGGGGCACCGACCTGAAGGAGCGCGACCGCTGCGCGGCGCCGCTCCTCGACCTCGACTTCCCGGGCTACGCGATCGGCGGCCTCTCGGTCGGCGAGGACCGTCCCGCGATGCTCGCGACGCTCGACCACACGGCGGCGCTCCTCCCGCGCGGGAAGCCCCGCTACTTCATGGGCCTCGGGAAGCCCGACGACCTGCTCGACGCGATCCGGCGGGGCGTCGACATGTTCGACTGCGTGATCGGCACCCGCAACGGCCGCCACGGCACCGTGTTCACGTCGGAGGGCGCGCTCCACCTGCGGAACAAGCGATTCGAGCGGGACAGCGGCCCCCTCGACCCCGTCTGCGGCTGCCCCGCCTGCCGGAACTTCAGCCGGGCCTATCTCTCCCACCTCTTCAAGGCCGAGGAGATGCTCGGCCCGATCCTCGCCTCGCTCCACAACACATGGCATCTCGTGGGCCTCGTGCGGGACGCCCGGCGGCGGATCGTCGACGGGACGTTCCGGTGATGCCGGCCCCAGCGTCCGATAACCTCTAGGCGTGGGACGCTCGTTCCTCTTCCTCCTCCTCGTGGTCGCCGTGCCGCTCTCCGTCTACTGGGCGGGCAACGGCCGATCCTTCGCGCGGCTCCCGGGCGAGATCCGCGAGCTTCGCGGCGCCGAGCGCGCGCCCACGTCGCCGCCCGGGCGTCCCCCGCTGCCGGAGCCCGAGCCGGTGCCCGAGGAGCCCGAGCCCCGCAATCCCCCTCCCCCCGCGCCCCCCGCCCCTGCCCCCGCGGAGAACGCCCGCGAGAAGGCGGAGCGCCTCTTCCTGGAGGGACGCTTCGCGGACGCCGCGCGCGCCTTCGACGGCATCGACGAGCGGCGGCGGGCGATCGCGCTCCTCGGCGAGGCGTTCACCCGGGCGTTCCCGGAGAACCTGCCCCAGGCGCCCTACGTGATCTTCCAGACGCTCACGGGGGAGAGGTATGAGGGGTTCGGGGAGACGGAGGGGGGGCGGCTGAAGATCGTCGACGCAGCGGGGCGGAGCTTCGCGTTCCCGGAGTCCGCGATCTCGGCGAAGCAGGAGATCACGCGCGAGGAGGCACGGGACCGGATCGCGCGGGAGGCGCTGAACTCGACGGACGTCGCCGGGCCGCGCATCTTCGCGCGGATCCAGGCCGCGTGCGCGGTCGGGCGGCCCGACGCGGCGGCGCCGCTCCTCGAGCCGGCGCTCGAGGCGGACGAGAAGGAGCCCTACTTCCTCTCCTCGGTGCGCGGGCGGGTGCCCGCCGCGTGGCAGAAGGAGATGTACCGCGCGTTCGCCACCGCGCAGGCGCCGGCGGTGATGGCCGCGGACGAGCCGGTCGTCCGGGTGCCCGCGCGGCTCGGCGGCAGCCGGAACGTCGTGCCCGCGACTCCCGCCGAGTCGGGCGCGAAGGACCCGAAGGTGCGCGCGCTGATGGAGCAGGCGGCGCCCTTCCGGAAGCGCGGCGAGAAGCTCTACAAGGAGGTCGTGATCAAGGGCGTGGATGCGTCGACGAAAGATCTCGTGGACGAGGCGGTCCGGGAGTTCGACAAGGCGCTCGCGCTCTACGAGAAGGCGGTCGCGATCGAGGAGAGCGACACCCTCTACTCGGTGATGTCGCGCACGAGCCGCCTGCGCTTCCACGTCGCCTTCTGGAAGCAGCAGCTCGAGGGCCGGTAGGTCAACGGTTAGCGTGCCAGGCGGCCACAACCTTTCTGGCTACAAGGAGTTACGCATGGCGAGGTGCGGAACTCATTCCGCATTCGCAAGTGGGCGCTCCCTGCGGGCCCCGGGGCCCTTTCACTTCAGGTCGATGCGGGCGGGGAAGACGATCCTGCTGTCGTACCGCTCCGCGGCGGTCATGAGCATCGTCGAGAGCGTGAGCGGCACGATGCCCTTGAAGACGACATCCGAGCCCTCGCGCACCGTGACCTCCTTCGAGAGGTCGACGAGCTCGCCGTCGAGGAGGATCCGGAACCCGGCGCGCGGCTGCCCCCGGAGATCGATCTCGATCTCGTTCCCCTTGACGACCGCCTTCACGAGCGTCTTCGGGACCGGGTTGTCCCACCAGAGCCAGTAAAACATCCGCTTGTACGGGAGCACCGGCTCCCAGAGCACGTACTTCGGCCGCGGATCGCGCTTCCTCTCGTAGAGCCACTCGAAGCCGACCTTGTGGCCACCCGGCGGCGCCCCGTGGCCCTGCCCGTCCACCTCCACGTACCTGTAGTCGTAGCCGCCGTGCTCCGCCTTCCACTCCTGGAGCATCCTGTTCGCGAAGACGTTCGGGGCGGGCGGCACCTGCTTGTCGTCGAGGCTCTGATAGATGTGCAGCGCGACGTTCCGCAGGTTCGGGATCACCCCTTCCCGGAGCCCGGTCACCTCGCTGTACGGCTGCCCGTCCACGGTGTAGGGCGTCGGCGCCCCGGCGTAGGGCCCGAGGCCCGCGAAGAGGTCCGCGTGGTGCGCGCCGACCGTCCACGAGCCGTAGCCGCCCATCGAATGGCCGACCATGTACACGCGGTCGTGGGGGATCGTCTTCCACGTGCGCTTCGCAGCCTCGATCAGCTCGAGGAGGAACTCCTCCGTGCCGCTCGTGGTCCACCCGCGCTCCGTCTTCTCGAGAACCTCCGGCGCGATGCAGATGCACTTCCACTTGCTCGCGATCGGTCCGAACGTGCCGAGCGCCTCCCCCGCGTCCCCGGCCCCCTCCCCGCCGCCGTGGAGCGCGATTACGAGGCCGCCCTTGCCCCCGGAGCCCCCCACCATGTACTTCCCGCGCTTCTCCTTCTCGCCGTACCAGTAGTCCGTGCCGCTCTTCTTGAGCTTCCTCCCGTTCTCCGCGGCGAGCTTCAGGACCTTCCCGCGCCACGCCGCGGCAGCCGCCGCGTCGAGGCGGTCCGCGGGCTCGAGCTCCGCGAGGATCGCGGCGCGGCGCGCGGCGTCCGCCTTGAAGTACTCCGCGGCGAGCTTCTCGGTGTCCGGCGCCGCAAGGAGGAGGACGATGGCGACGCAGGTCACGACCGCCTCGACGTGCGGACCCCGCACCCTGTCGCGGCAATCCCTTGCCGCTCCGTGACTTGCGCCTCGGCAGATCGCATGGGACAGCCCTACAGGCCGTACTTCTCGATGAGCTTCCGGAGCGTCGTCCGGTGGATGCCGAGAAGCCTGGACGCGTGCACCTGGTTCCCCCCCGCGAGGCCGAGCACGTGGGCGACGGTCGCGCGCTCGAAGGCGTCGTGCACCGCCCCGTACTTCGCGCCCTCCGGCGCCGCGTCCGCGAGCCGCACGACCACGCGCTGCACCTCGTCCGGCGCGGGCACCGGCCCCGCGCGCACGGACCGCGGCAGGTGGTCCGGGAGGATGACGCCGCCCCGCGCGGTCACGGTCGCCGCCTCGACCGCGTTCCGGAGCTCGCGGACGTTCCCGGGCCACGAGTGGCGCCCGAGCACCGCCATCGCCTCCTCGCTGACCGCGCCGGGATACGCGAGGTCCTCGAGGAAGTGCGCCACGAGCAGCGGGATGTCCTCGCGCCGGTCGCGGAGCGGCGGAAGCCGGAGTTCGGTGACCGCGAGCCGGTAGAAGAGGTCCTCGCGGAACGTCCCCTCCGCCACGGCGCGCCTCAGATCGCGGTGCGTCGCGGTGATCACGCGCACGTCCACGTGCTGCCGCTCCCCGCCGCCGACGCGCACGAACTCGCCTTCCGCGAGGAACCGCAGCAGCTTCGCCTGCGCCGCCGGCGAGAGCTCCCCGACCTCGTCGAGGAAGAGCGTGCCCTTGTCCGCGAGCTCGACGCGGCCGCGCTTCCGCTCGACCGCGCCCGTGAACGCCCCTCTCTCGTGCCCGTAGAGCTCGCTGTCGAGGAGCGTCTCCGGCAGCGCGCCGCAGTCGATCGGCTCGAACGGCCCCGCGGCCCGCCGCGACGCGGCGTGGATCGTGCGCGCGACGAGCTCCTTCCCGGTGCCCGACTCGCCGAGCACGAGCACCGGCGCGTCCGCCATCGCGACGGTGGCGATCTGCTTGAACACCTCCTGCATGACGCGCGTCGCGCCCTTGAGCGGCGACGCGCCCTTCGAGATCCCGCCGCGCAGCCGCGCGACCTCGCGCTCGAGCGCGGTGCGCTTGACCGCGCGGTCCACGAGCGCGGGCACCTCCTCCGCGCGCAGCGGTTTCACGAGGTAGTCGTGCGCGCCGCGCCGCAGCGCCTCGACCGCGTTCTCGACGGTCCCGTGCGCGGTGATGACGACGACAGGCATGCCCTTGAGCTTCGTCAGCGCCTCGAGCCCGTTCATGCCGGGGAGCCCGATGTCGAGGAAGACGAGGTCCTTCCCCGCCGCGAGCGGGAGCCCCTGCTCCGCGGTCGGCGCCGTCTCCGCCTCGTGGCCGGCCTGCTCGAGCGCGCGCTTGAGCGCCCAGCAGACGTGCGGCTCGTCGTCGATGATGAGAACGCGCGCCATGAGCAAGAGAGTCTAGCCGGCATCCTCCGCGGCGCGCAGGGCCGCCGGGAAGGGAGGTTGAGGGGGCCGGGGGGAGAAGGAGGTCATCCCGGGAACGCGATCGAGAACGTCGTGCCGCCCTTCCCCGTCCGGAAGTCGAGCCGCGCCCCGTGCTCCTCGGCCACCTGCGCGACCACGGCGAGGCCGAGGCCGATCCCGCCCTCCTTGGTCGTCACGAAGGGCTGGAGCAGGCTCCCCATCACCTCCTCGGGGATCCCGCCCCCCAGGTCCTCCACCTCGAGGACCGCGCCCCCGGGGCCCCCCCGCGCCCGCATCCGGACGACGCCGCCTCTCGGCTGCGCCTGCGCGCCGTTGAGGACGAGGTTCAGGAGCGCCTGCTTCAGCCGGTCCTCGTCGGCCATGAGGGCGAGGCCCCCCGGCGCCTCCACCTCGAGCCGCACGCGCAGGTGGTCGCACTGCGGCTTCAGCAGCGCCGCGACGTCCTCGAAGAGCCGGCGCGCGTCCACGGAGACGAGCCTCGGCTTCCTCGGCCGAACGAAGTCGAGCATCTCCCGGAGCGTGCGGTCGAGCCGGTCGATCTCCGAGAGCGCGATCCGGCGCCCGTCGCCCTCCTCCGCGCGCATCCCCGTCTCGACGGCCATGCGGATCGCCGTGAGCGGGTTCCGGAGCTCGTGCGCGATGCCGCCCGCGAGCCGGCCGAGCGCCGCGAACCGCTCGCTCTCGCGCAGCTTCGCCTCGCCCGCGCGGATCGCCTCCACCATCCGCGCGAACGCTTCCTGCAGCTCGCCGATCTCCCCCGGCCCCCGCGCCCCCACGCCCCCCTCGTATCGGCCCTCGCCGAACCCGCGCACGGAGTCGGCGAGCCGCTTCACCGGCCGCGCGATCGCGCGCGCGACGACGAGCCCGAAGAGGATCGCGACCAGGAGGCCGACCGCCCCCGCGATCGCGATGGGCATCAGCACGTCGCGCTGGCGTTCCGCAACGCGTTCCACCGCGGCAAGGACGAGGCAGCGCCCGTGGCGCTGCACGGTCCTCTCGATGACGACGTAGGCGCGGCCGCCGACCGACTGCTGCCACGGCTCGCCGGGCGTGAGCGTCGGCTGCAGGTCGGCCGCGCGGACGCCATCGAGACCGGGGCCGACCGCATAGGGATCGATCACGAGCCCGACGTCCATCAGCTCCGCGAGGGCCTCGAGGATCTCGGCATGGAGCTGCGGGATCGTCCCGAGCGTGCCCGCGATGCGGGTCGCCTTCTCCTCGAGCTCCCGCTCGACCCTCTGGTTGGCGATCCGCACCGCCACGACGCCGAGGATCGCGAAGAGCGCCGCGACCGCGACCAGCAGCGGCAGCACGATCCGCCGGGCGAGTTTCGCTCCCAACACGTCGTACCAAGCTACATCCCGCCGCGAGCCCGGCCCGAACGATGGACGCGGCGGTCGGATCGACTACTCGCTGGCGAGGATCTCGATCCGCTTCACCATCACCGTCTCGTAGCCGGTGCCGCTCTCCGGGTCGGTGATGCCGATCACGCCCACGCGCTTGCCCACGAAACGACCGAGGTCGAACTGGTTCGCGATCAGGTAGTACCGCATCGTGTCGCCCTCGACGAGACGGTATGCGGGATAGCGGCCGACCACGTCCGGCACCCACTTCACGATCCCCGTCGCGATGTAGTGCGGCTTCTTCTCGTTCTCGAACTCCTCCCGGATCTCCGCGAGGCGGCGCTTGTACTTCCGGTCGATCTCCTCGAGCTTCTGGTCGAGAGCCTGGTTGAGCTCGCTCTCCTTCGCCTGCAGCTCGGCCATCGCGAGCACGCGTTCCCTGTCGAGGACGTCGGAGAGGAGCCTCACCCGCTTGTCCTGGTTCTCGGGGCTCAGCGCGCTCCGGTCGATCGTCGCGATCGAGTTGCGGACGAGCTCGACCTCGGCGGCGGTCTTCGCCGTCTTGAGCTTGGCGCGCGCGTCGGGCTCGAGCTTCTTGAACTTCGCGTCCGCGGCGGTGTCCTGCACCGTCAGCACCGGCGCGCCCTTGGTCGCCTCCTCCGGCACCTCGGCGAGCGAGGCGGGGCCGATCTTCCGGATGTAGCGCGCGGCCGCATAGAGCGGGAACCGGCGCGGCACGCGGATCCTGTACCAGAGGCCCTCGCTCCCGTTCTTCTTCTCCTCGAGGATGGAGACGGTCTCGCCCTTCTCGAGGCGCCCGCTCAGCTGGTGGTAGCGCGTGGACGGCTGCGGCCGCACGAGGACGCGGCTCGCCATGACCTCGCCCGTGGCGCCGCTCTTCTTCACGAGGTCGGCGGAGACCCAGGCCGAGTAGCCCGCCGGAACCTCGATGAGCGACCACGTCGGGTCGTTCGCGTACTGGCCGAGGACGATCACCTTCGCGCCCTTGTTCATGGTCACGACAGGCTGGTACGCCTCGCCCGGTCCCGCGCGCAGGTTGAGCGAGCTCGCCGTCACCTCGCCCGCGAACGTCTCGTCGTCGGCCGCGGCCAAGGAGCCGAGAAGAAGAATGCCGGTGAGCGTCGCGCCAAGAAGCCTCATGTCCCGCCTCCGCGTGTCAAATGCAGTCCTTTGGATCGCCCCGTAGGATCGCCCCGACCGGGGACAATTTCAAGGATATAGTATGCGAAACGCGTTATTCCCCCATATGGAGTGGGCCAAGGCCCACTCCCGCGCCCCCCTTCCCGTCGAGCTGGGTTTCTCCGGGGCAAGGGCGCCCCAGGGTCCCGCCTTCCGGGAGCATGGAAGCGGGGATCCCGCCCTGCAGGCGAAGATCGCGCGCCGTTACGGGGTCCCCGACACCCATGTCTACCTCGTCGGGGGGACGAGCCTCGCGAACTTCGTCGCGATCGCCGCCTTCTGCGATGCCGGCGACGCCGTCGCGGTCGAGACCCCGAGGTACGCCCCCCTGTCGGAGATCCCGCGAGGACTCGGCGCGACCGTCGTGGACATGCCGCGACTCGACCGGCCGCTCGGGCCGGTGCCCGGCGGCGTGTCGCTTGCGATCGCCTCCACGCCGCACAATCCGACGGGACGGGTCCTCGCCAAGGAGGAGTGGGCCCACCTCGCGCGGTTCGCGGACGGGGGGGGCGTGGTCCTCGTGGACGAGGTCTACCGGGACCTGCAGGCGAAGCCCCCCGTGGTGGCCGCGGCTCGCCACCCCCGGTTCCTCACGACCGGGAGCTTCACGAAGGCGTACGGCCTCGGCGCCCTGCGGCTCGGCTGGGTGCTCGGCGCCCCCGACCTGCTCGACCGGATCCGCCGCACGGACAACCTCGTGTCGGTGCAGGTGGCGACGCCGTCGATCCTCGCGCTCAAGCGCGTCTGGCCGAGGCTCCCGGCCTTGCGGCGTCGCGCGCTCCTGCCGGTCAAGGCGAACCTCGCGGCGCTCAAGCGCTCGCGGCTGCCGTTCGTGAAGCCGGACGCGGGCCTCACGGCGCTCGTTCGCGTGGGCGACGGCGACGCCGCGGCGACGGCGCTTCACTCGCGGGGGATCGGCGTGGCGCCGGGCTCGTTCTTCGGCGCGCCGGACCACGTCCGGGTCTTCCTCGGCGCCGACCGGAGGTCGTTCGCGAAAGGGCTCGTCGCGCTCAGGACCTACTGCGGGTTGTAGCGGACGCGGGCGGCGGCCTCGCGGAAGACCGGGAGGCACGCCGCGAACGTGCGCGCGGTCGAGACGCCCCGCACGAGCCCGAGGAACCCGCCGCTGCCGAAGTAGAAGGCGATCTCGCGCATCTCCTTGCCGCCGGCCTGCCAGCTGTAGACGTAGCAGATGCCGGGCAGGCCGCCCACGGTGACCGTCGTCCGCGACTCGATCCGCCCGGCGCCGCGGCTCGCGAGGTCGCGGATCCTCTTCTCCACGAGATCGCCGACGGGCGTGGCGCTGGGCAGCCATCCGAACTGCAGCTCGGGGTAGAAATCCTGGTCGGCCGCCGGCCCCCGGAAGTGGATCTGCGTCCCCCCCTCGATCACCTTGTGCCCCTCGATCCATGCCTTGGGGACGTAGATCTCGATGTCCCAGGCGAGCTTCCGCGTCCCCTCCACGTGCTTCCAGTCCAGGTCCGCGATCGGGGGGGGCTCCGGGGGCCGCGGCGGGGGCTCGGGGGGCTTCGGCTCGTCGCCGCATGCGGCGAGGAGGAGAAGGAACGCGATGCTGCGCCTCATCGTCGGGCCGCTCAGCCGCGAGCGGCGACTCATATGCCAGCGCATCCGTCGTGCACGGGTTCGCCGCTCGCCGGCTGCAGCGGCCTCGTGAAGGGCATCAACGGAATTGTGCCACGGCATCGCGGATCACCTCGCGGAGCGGCACCTTCGCCTTCGCGGCGAGCGCCCGGCAGTCCTCGTACTCCGGCGCGACGTGCACGACCTCGCCCGCGTGCTCCCCGACCTTCACCTTCACCGGGCCGTAGCGCGTGCGCACGGTCACGATCCGGCGCGGCAGCTCCGTCCGCTCCACCCGGCGGCGCCGCACGCCGAGCGTCGTCCCCTCGCGGAAGAGCACGTCCTCGAGCGCGGGCACGGCCTCCGCGCGCGCGAGCGCCGCGACCCGGGTTCCGGGCCTCCCCTTCTTCATCACGACCGGCTGGAGGGTGGCGTCGAGCGCCCCCGCCTCGAGAAGCGTCGCGAGGAGGTGCGAGAGCACCTGCGGCGTCGCGTCGTCCACGTCGCAGACGAGCTCCATGAGCTCGCCCGCGCGGGCGACGGTCTCCCCCACGACGATGCGGCAGAGGTTCGCGTACTCGTGCGGGTCGCGGTCGCCCGCACCGTAGCCGATCGACGACGGGACGAACGCCACGGGCTCCGAGGTCTCCGCCCACGCCGCGACGAGCGCCGCGCCCGTGGGCGTCACGAGCTCGCCCGAGAGCCCCGAATCGTAGACCGCGCGGCCCCTCATCAGCTCGAGCGTCGCGGGGGCGGGCACCGGGAGGCGACCGTGCTCCATCGTGACGAATCCCGTCGACAGCGGGAGCGCGCGGGACCAGAGCTTCTCGATCCCGAGGGCGTCGAGGGCGAGCGCCGCGCCCGTGATGTCGCAGATCGCGTCGAGCGCGCCCACCTCGTGGAAGTGGACCTTCCCGACGGGGATCCCGTGGACCCTCGCCTCCGCCTCCGCGAGGCGCGTGAACGCGGCCTCCGCGAGCCCGCGCGCGCGGGACGGGAGTTCCCCGCGGCGGAGGATCCCGAGGATCTCCTTGAGGCCGCGGTGCGCGTGGCTCTCCCTGAACTTCACGCGGAACTTCCGCCCCCGGAGCCCCCCCCTTTCCACCGTCCCGCAGGAGACGGAGACGGGAAGCCGGAGCGACTTCAGCCCCTCCTGCACGCGCTTGAACGGCGCGCCCGCCCCGACCAGCGCGCCGACGAACATGTCGCCCGCGACGCCCGCGAACGGCTCGAGGAGCGCGACCTTCATCGGCGGATCGCCGCGTAGACCGCGCCGGCGTTGTAGGACGACCGCACGAACGGTCCCGCGTAGACGCCGAGGAACCCCATCGCGCGCCCCTTCGCGGCGATCTCGCTGAACTCCGCGGGCGGCACGTAGCGCGCGACCGGGAGCTCGCGGTCGGACGGCCGCAGGTACTGCCCGATCGTCGCGATGTCGACGCCCTTGGCGCGGAGATCGCGCAGCACGTCGAGCACCTCCGGCGGCTCCTCGCCGAGGCCGACCATGAGCCCCGACTTCGTGAGCACGCCCGGGCGCTTCGCGCGGGCGAGCAGCGCGAGCGAGCCCTCGTAGCTCGCTCCCGGACGCACCGTCTTGTAGAGGCGCGGCACCGTCTCGATGTTGTGGTTGAAGATGTCGGGGCCCGCCGCCGCGACCTCGTCCGCGCCCTCGGGGCGGCCCTTGAAGTCGGGCGTCAGGACCTCGACGACGAAGTCGCCCGCGGCGCGCAGCTCGCGGATGACCGCGACGAAGTGCCCCGCGCCCTTGTCGGCGAGGTCGTCGCGGTCGACCGACGTCACGACGACGTGCGCGAGGCCGAGCCTTCTCGCCGCCTCCGCGACGCGGCGCGGCTCGTCGGGGTCCACCGGGTCGGGCGTGCTCTTCGGCACGCTGCAGAAGAAGCAGCGCCGCGTGCAGTTGTTCCCGAGCACCATGAACGTCGCCGTCTTCCGGCTCCAGCACTCGTTCAGGTTCGGGCACTTCGCGGACTCGCAGACCGTGTGGAGGCCGAGCCCTTCGACGAGGTTCCGCACCGCGGTCGTCGCGCCGCCTTCGGGCAGCGGCTTCTTGAACCAGTCCGGGAGGCTCCGGCGGCGCTCCCGCGGGGGTCGGTCGGTCTTCGCCACGGCCCGCGATTATGGCAGAGGGAGGAAGGGGGGGTGCGGGGGCAGGAGGGAGGCGTAAAGCGCGCGGATGCGCGGCGCCACGGCGGAGGCCGGGAAGAGGCGGCGCACGCGCTCCGCCGCCAGCGCTCCGAGGGAGGCGCGGAAGTCCGGATCGAGGAGCCGCCGGAGCCCCCCCTCGAGATCCTCCGTGACGATCCCGGCCTCCCCGACGACCCACGGCACGTCGCCCACGGGCGTCGCGACGACGGGCCTCCCGCACCAGGCCGCCTCAAGCAGCGCGAAGGGCGTCCCCTCGCGGCGCGACGCGAGCACGACGACGTCCGCGGCGTCGTAGAGGTTCTCCATGCGCTCGACGTGGCCGACCGCGAGCGCCCCGGGAACGCGGGCCGCGCCCGCCACGACCGGCAGGTACCCGGCGCCGCGGGCGGCGGCGACGAACCGCGCGTGGTCCTTGACGGCCGCGGGGCGGCCCACGAGGAGCGCGATGCGCATGGGGTCGCCCAAGGACCGCCGCCACCGCTCCCGGGCTCCCGGCGCGGGCGGCGGCAGCTCGATCCCCGGCGGGAGGACGGCCACGGGCACGCCGAGCCGCCGCTCGAGATCCTTCGCGGTCGCGGGCCCCGTGGCCGTGACGGCGCCGCCGCGCGCGAGGACCCGCTCGACCGCCTCGGCGAGCCGCGCGAGCGGCCGCGGGAAATAGCCGTCGAGCACGTGGCCGTGGAAGGTGTGGACGGACGGGATCCCGAGGCGGCGCGCCGCGAGGCGACCCAGGGCGCCCGCCTTCGACGCGTGCGTGTGGAGGATGTCGGGCCGGAGCCGCTCGAGGCGGCGCAGCAGGTCGAGGAGCGCCCGGCCGTCGCGCAGGGGGTCGATCGAGCGGCGGAGCGCCGGAAGAACCTCGTCCGGACCCTCCCACCGCGCCTCGCGCTCGCCTTCCGCGACGCCGCGGAGGAGGTGGTCCACCGCCCCCCGCGCCCCCCCGAGATAGCGCGCGATGCCGCCCACGTTGAGCCGGGTGACGACGTGCACGGCGCGCATCGCGTGGATCATAAGACGAAAAGGCGCGGGCGGCCCTTCCGGACCGCCCGCGCCGTCGAGATCGACGTTTCCTAGAAGTCGACCTGGAAGCGCATCGCGAAGATGTTGAGCTCGCCCTCGCCGAGCGGGCCGCCGTCGCCGATGTCCGCCCAGATGTAGTTGAACATGACGCGCATATGCGGGTTCCAGTACCAGTTGATGCCGAACGTGATCGTGTCCTGCACGCCGCCCGCGATCCCGCCGTCCGTCAGGTCGATCGTGTCGTAGCGGAACGCGACCTGCCAGGCCCCCGGGCCGCCGCCGCCCGCGTGGAAGTTCTGGTCGATGTGCGGCCGGTCCACGCCCTTCTTGCCCGTGCTGTAGTTGCGCTTGCCGCCCACGAGGAAGTAGCCGACCTCGACGTACCAGCCCGTGAAGCCCGGCTCCGCCCCGCCGGCGCCCTGCGCGTCGACGCCGTAGAACTCCATCTGGGCATGGAGCGCCTGCCAGTGGAAGAGCAGCTCCGCGCAGAAGATGCTCGCGTCGTTGGCCGCGAACGTGCCGGTGTCCACGAAGCGGGCGATGTTCCCGACGCCGGGGCGCGCCCGGAACCTCAGCGAGTCGTCGACGGCCGTGACGTAGGTGTAGCCGAAGCCGACGTGGAGGACGCGGTTCTGCTCCTTGTCGTGGAGGAAGAAGGCGGCGAAGCGCACCGCGAAGCTCGTGGAGCCGTCGTCGGTCACGTTGCCCTGGTCGCTCGTGGTGTAGCGATAGATGCTCGCGAAGACGCCGAGCATGCCGTCCTTCGCGAAGTTGTTGTTGAGCATGAAGCTGTTCTCGCGCGAGGGCGCGAAGGCCTGGCTGGCGGTCGCCCGCTCCATGAACGTGATGAACCGGCTGCTCGTCAGCTCCTCGAGCCCGATCGGCACCTTGAAGTGGCCGGCCGTGAACGTCCCGGCGGGGCCCAGCTTCTTGAGGCCCATGTAGATGTCCTTGAGCGCGACCTCGGAGCCGACGAAGTCCACCTGGACCTTGTAGAACGCGTTCGTGAACATCGTCCCGTCCGCCTCGAGGCGGATCGTGCGGAAGAACGACGCGTCCTCGGTGTCGCCCGAGTCGAAGTCGTCGGACGTCGCCCAGTAGTTGTCGAAGAACACGCGCCCGCCGATGTGCATCGTGAACGCCTTGTCGGCCGTGGCGAACGTGAGGCCCTTGCCGGACTTCCACTCGACCTTGGCCGTCGAGTCGCCGCCGGCGGCCTTGGTCTCCTGGAGGTAGCTCTCCACCTCCTTCTGCAGCGACGGGTTGGCCGATTCGGCCGCCGCCGCCCGCGGCGCGGCACACGCCACCACCACGGCGAGGGCCGCCGCGATCCTCAGGAACAAGTTCATCCTCCGAGACTCCTTTCGTGAAGGCCGGCGTGAAGGCCGGCTCCTGGCGAGGGAATCTAGGGCCGGTTCCGCAAGGGATCGTGAAGGCGGGTTAAGGGGCGGATGAAACGTCCGACGCGCCGCCCGGCCGCGCGATCCCCCGTCCGACTGCGCCAGCGGTGGCGCACTTCGCCGACCGGAAGGCCTCGGTCCTTACGGCCGACTTTCCAGACAGACCCTAGCCCCCGGATTATTCACGAGTCTCGCGGTTCTGGGCGGTCCATCCTGCCGATCTCTGCGTCGCTCCTCCTCGCAGGCTCCGTTGGAGCCAGCTTGGTCGTCGCTCCTTGATCTCGACCGGCTGTCCTCGCCCAGAACACCCTCGCGATGTTCGTTGCGTGGATTCCCTCGCCGAACGGCGTCGGTCCGCGCGGTCCCGCTTGCCCGTCGGTCTCGATCCTCG
>WYBS01000077.1 GCA_011525755.1 Planctomycetaceae bacterium | reverse complement strand
CCCTTCCGGAGCACCTTGCGCCACGACCGCAGCGTCTCGTCGAGCCCGTAGTAGAGGTGGATCGCGTTCGTCGACGCGATCGCGTCCGCGGCGAATCCCTCGGGCACCACCTCGTCCAGCCGCTGGAGCCGGCGCTCCTCCTTCAGGTACCGGATCCACCGGAAGGCCACGCGCCCGTCGTGGCCGAGCTTCTCGTACGCGAGCCTCAGGAACTTGGGGGACGAGTCGACAAGCAGAAGCCCCGCCGCGAGGCGCGGCACCCGCCGGAGCAGCCGGTCGAGGAGGATCCCGGTGCCGCCCGAGTAGTCGACGAGCACCTGCCCGTCGCGCAGGAAGGCGGCGATGTCGTCCACCGTGGGCCCGAGGTTCTCGTACCACCCGTGGCCTTCCACGGTGTCGTACTTGAGCGCGAGCGTCTCGAGCGGGCTTCTCACCCAGTCTTCCTCGGGGACGCGGAGGAATCCGTCGGGCCATGAGAGCGCCATCCCCTGCAGAGTAGCCCAGATCCGGCGCGGGGCCTCCCCTCTCCGGGGCCGAGGCATCGGGCCATCGGCAGACCCGATGCCTCGGCCCCCCGGCCTTCCCTTCCCCGGCGTGCGATATTTCCCGCCATGGCTGACACGAAGATCAAGGCCGGGGACAGGATCCCCGAGGCCACCCTCCGCCGCATGACCGAGAAGGGCCCCGAGGCCCTGAAGACCTCCGACTTCTTCAAGGGAAGGAAGGTCGTCGTCTTCGCCGTGCCCGGCGCGTTCACGCCGACCTGCCACAACGACCACCTGCCGTCGTTCACGAAGAACGCCGCGACCTTCAAGACGAAGGGCGTCGCCGAGGTCGCGTGCATCGCGATCAACGACCCGTTCGTCCTCGCCGCGTGGGCGAAGAGCGTCCCGGGCGCGGAGAAGATCACCTTCCTCTCCGACGGCAACGGCGAGTTCACGAAGGCGATCGGCATGACGTTCGACGGCTCGGGCTTCGGTCTCGGCATCCGCTCGTGCCGCTACGCGATGGTCGTCGAGGACGGCCGCGTGAAGTCGATCGACGTCGAGGAGAGCCCGGGCGCCTGCTCGATCTCGAGCGGCCCGTCGATCCTCAAGAAGCTGTAGCGCGAGGCGTCCCTGCCCGCCCGCACCCCGCGGGCGGGCGGGGGCTACTCCGTGTCGAGCGCGGACGCCGCGTCGAGCAGCGCGTTGATCCGCGCGCGCTCGAACTCCGGGTGGAGCCTGCCCTCGACCAGCACGTCGGAAAAGACCGCGGAGCAGTCGAGCACGACGAGCCCCGGCCGCAGCCGCCCGATCCCCCTGCCGTCGTCGCCGAGCGTCGAGCCCGAGCGCCCGCCCCGGTCGCCCTTGAAGAGCACCTCGCCCGACATCGTGTCGTTGCGCGCGGCGAACGCGAGCACCGCGTCCTCGCCGGCGACGAGCTCCGGCTTCGTGATCGAGTCGCCGCGGAAGATGAAGCCGATCTCCGGCGCGTCGACGGGGACGTCGTTGTTCACGCCCTTCCCGAACATCAGGATCGAGTGCCCGGGTCGCTCCTTCACGTAGTTCTCGCCCTCGACGAAGAAGTGGTTCGAGACCATCCAGAGCAGGAACCGCGTCTCGATCCCCTCCTGGGCGAGGATGAGGCCGTGGCTCCTGAGCTCGCGCGCGCGGGCCGTGCAGCGGATCGAGACGTCGTTCTCGAAGAACGCGCGCAGGAGGAAGGCCATCACGCCCGTGCCGCGCACGCCGCCCGCGATCCGCTCGTACGACCCGCCGCCCGGATGCGGCACCGGCTGGAACGCCTCCCAGTCGAGCAGCTCCTCCTCCTTCTCGAACTTGTACCGGAGCCGCAGGCGCGTCCCGTCGCGCTTCACCTCGGTCGCGCGGAAGAGGCCGGAGATGCCCGACGAGCCGTGGCGGGAGAGCGCCGCGAGCGCGGTGATCCCCTCCTGCCGCCTCGTGACGTAGCGAAGGTCGCCGTAGTAGCCGACCACGTCGGCGAGCGCCTTGGCGGCGGGCAGGAAGCGCCGCTCGTCGAATGCCTTCCGGGCGCTCGCGAGCAGCGCCCGGGCCTCGGCGAGACGCTTCACGTCCGCGTGCGGCGCGCCGGGAAGCGGGGGGGGCGCGGGGGGGGTGCCCCTCGCCTCGACGACGGGCGGCTTCGGGGCGACGACGACGGGGCCCTTCGACGCCTCGTGCTCGCGGACGCGGATCCGCCGCTCGAGCTCTTCGGCCTTCTCCCTGAGCGCCTCGACGAAGCGCGCCTCGAGCTGCCAGCCGGTGCGCAGCGCCTCGCGGGCGCCGTCGTAGCGGCCCTCGTCGAGGAGCCGGAGCGCCTCCTCGCCGCGGCGCTCGACCTGCTGCTCCTGCTCCAGGCGGAGGTCGGCGAGGAGCGCGTCGGCGCGCCCGACGAACGCGGTCCCCGCCCACGAGGACGAGTACTTCGCGGAGATCCTCGCCGCCTCCTCGTACCGGTGGCCTGCCCGGAGCTGCTCGACGTCCCTCGCGAGCGCGGCATAGGCCTCGTCCGAGCGGCGGGCGAAGAGACGCTCGAGCTCCGTCCGGTCCTCGGCGTTCGATGTCCGTTCGAGGGCCTGCCGGAAGAGGAAGGGCGCCTCGAAATGGGACGCCCGGGCGAGCGATTCGAGGTCGACCCCCGCGAGGCGGGGGGCGGGAGGGGGCGGGGGGGGAGGGCGACGTGCCGAGCGCAGGAGGTACGCCCGGGCCGCGTAGGCGGCGCCGAGGAGCGCGACGACCAAGACGAGCGGCTTGATGACGCGACTCATGCGGGCCCAAGGGGTCGGGACGGACTGCCCCCGAGGGTACAGCCCGTCTCGCGAAATGTCGATACTCGGAGCGACCGACCCATGGGCAAGGCGATCGATCCCTTCGAAGAGTATCTCCGCAAGAAGAAGGTGGAGCTGCTCGAGCGGAAATACCGCGATCCTTCGGCCGAAGGGAGCGCGAGTTCCCTGCGCCCGGTGGGCATCCCGCCGGACGAGGATCCCGAGGTGGACGCGCGCCTCCGCGAGGAGGCCGAGGACTTCCTGGCGTCGGGCAAGAGCGCGGGCGTGCAGGCGTTCCAGAGCGCGCAGGACATCGGGCAGGACGAGGTCGAGGAGATCAAGGACGCGCTCGACGACGTTTTCGAGCGCGACGCCCCCGTCCCGCAGACCGTCGACGAGAACGACGACGCCGGCGACACGTTCGTGAACTTCTTCAAGCAGGTGCAGGAGGAGTACGACGAGAAGCCGGTCTGCGACAACGTCGCCTGCCTCCCGCCGGAGCCGGGCGCCCAGGAGATCGCGCCGGGCACCGACATCGACGTGATGATGCCCGCGGACGTGCGCGGCGCGGCGGTCGAGATCGCCTTCGACGAGGAGGATCCGGCACTTCCCGCGCAGAGCGCCTCCGACACGCGCCTCGACCTCGAGGCGATCCTTGTCGAAGGCGCGAAGCGGCAGGACCTCGCGAAGCGCGTGGACGTCCTCTGCCGGCTCGTGTCGAAGCTCTGCGAGCGGTTCGGTCTGCCCGAGAGCGAGATCATCGAGGCGCTCATCAAGGGCGGCCTCGAGTTCTAGGCGACACGCCGTAGCGGCGCCGCGAGCGCAGCGAGGGCGGCCGGCCCGCGAAGTCCCGTCCCGACTCCTTTTCCCCCTCTCCCCCGAACCCCCTCACCCCCGATCCCGGGCCAGCCGACTCCTCTAGAATGGCCGACGCCATGCGCCAAGCGCCCGCACCCACCTGGCTCCGCAAGACCGGGATCGTCCTCCTCGTCCTCTGGGGCGTGATCTTCCTCCTCGGCGCGATGGGCGAACTCCTCGGGATCGAGTTTCTCCGCGAGATCACCGATCTGAAGCGCATTTTCCTGCGGTAGCGGGGGGGCCCGGGAGCCTCGGAAGTGACACCGGCTCCCGACTTATGGATGTGCGGATCCTCGCCGCCTTCCTCGATGCGCTGACGCCGCCGCTCTGCGTGCTCTGCCGCGGGCCGCCCGGCGGGCTCCCGTGGCTCTGCGCCGGCTGTCTCCGGCGTTTCGACGTGGCCCGGGGGGCGGTCTGCCTGCGCTGCGGGGCGACGCTTCCCCTGCCCGCGCCCCTCTGCGGGGCGTGCCCGGACTGGACCACCCGCTTCGTCGCCGCGCGGGCGGCGGCGCCGCACACCGGCGTCGCGCGCGAGCTCGTCCACGCGCTCAAGTTCAAGGGGATCCTCGCGGCGGCGAGGCCCCTCGGGCACCTCGTCGCCGCGGCGGCGCGCCAGCTCGCGCTGCCGGAGGGGGTCGTCGTCTGCCCCGTGCCGCTCCACTGGACGAAGCGGCGGCAGCGCGGCTTCAACCAGGCGGCCGAGATCGCGCGCGTGGCCGCGAAGGAACTCGGCCTGCGCCTCGCCCCGCGGCTCCTCCGGCGCGCGCGGCCGGGCGTCGGCGCGGTGCACCGCTCCGCGAGCGGGCGGGCGCGGGAGGTGCGCGGCGCGTTCCGGGCGGATCCCGCGGTGCGGGGCGAAGCCGTGCTGCTCGTGGACGACGTGATGACGACGGGGGCGACGCTCGGGGCCTGCGCTCGCGCGCTCGCGCGCCGCGGGGCGAAGGCCGTCTGGGCCGCGACCGCTACGCGGTCTCCTTCACCCCGGTGACCTCGAGGATGTGGTCCGCCGCCCAGACGCCGGTCTTCAGGAAGATCACGCCGAGGAAGAAGAGCACGGAGATGGCCGTCGTCTCGATGTCGCCCGTGATCTCGAAGAGGGTCTCGCGCCGGAGGTAGAGGCCCACGAGCACGAGCTCGACGATCGCGGCCGCGCCGATCTGCGCGCGCCGGAAGGGCCAGAGCAGGACGCTCAGCACGGCCCACCCGAAGAGGTCGCCGCCGACGGCGCCCTTGAGCGCGCCGGCGCCCGTCTCGCTCGCGCGCGCCCAGAGGAAGAGCGGCAGGAAGAGGAGCGTCCGGAAGACGACTCCGAAGCCCACGGCCGCGAGCGAGCGTCTCAGAAGCGAACGGGCGTCCTCGGGCGCCACGAGGGGGGGAATCCCGGGCTGTCTCCCGGTTCCGGCCCGACCGTTAAAGCAGGCCGGGCAGAGCAGCCGATTCCCGACCCGGTGGAGCCTCAGGCGAGGAGCCGGGTTCCGGCAGTATCCGCAGGGGATCTCCACCTCTCCTTCATCGACGTCAGGGGGGTGCCCCATGAGCCGCTTGCTGCTGCCGCTTCTCCTCGTTGCCGCCCCGGCGTTCGCCGCGGGCGGCGCGTCGAAGACCCCCGTCAGCCGGGCGGTCGAGGCGTATCTCGCGGACGGCCCGCTCCTGCCCATGCCGGCGACGTCCGACGCCTATCTCTCGGCGGCCGCCCAGGGCGGCGTCATGGGGTGGGCGAGCCTCCGCCTCGACGTCTGGTTCCCGTCGCTCGACGGCGACCTGAACGACGAGGCGGGCAACAGCGCGAGCCTCGGGGATCTCGGGATCGAGGACACGGAGGTCGTCCTTGTCCCGCGCGCGCTCCTCTCCTTCGGCGGCGTCGGCCTCCTGATCGACGCATGGAAGTTCGAGACGGACGGCAACGGCACGATCAACGACACGTTCACGTTCGGCGGCATCGACTTCACCGTGAGCGAGAACGTGCAGACGGACGTGGACATCATGAACGTCCGCGGCCTCATGACGCTGCCGATCGTGCACACGGACTTCCTCCGGATCTCGCTCCTCGGCGGGATCTCCTACTACGACTTCAACGTGACGGTCACGGGCGAGACGTCCGGCACCGGCAGCGTGACCGCGCCGGTCCCCGTCCCGCTCGCGGGCATCCTCGGCCAGGCGAAGTTCGGGCCTCTCCTCCTCGAGGTCGAGGTGAGCGGCCTCACGTTCGACTACGGCGATTACGACATCAACTACCTCGATCTCCAGGCGAGCGTCGGCATCACGGTCTTCAAGATCGTCGCCCTGCGCGCCGGCTACCGGCTCGTCGCGATCGACGGGACGATCGAGGGGTACTCCATCGACGGCACGCTCGACGGGTTCTTCGTCGGCGCCAGCCTGAATTTCTAGGCGCCGCCGCCGAAATCCCGCCTCGCAGGCGGCTCCGGCCCCCGGAGCCCCCCCTTTCGCCGCCGCAAAAGTGACACCTGCTCCCGACTTTATGTCTGGGCGGCCCTGCCCCGTGCCCAGACATGAACGCGTGTCACCTGATTCCCCTCCTCATCCTCTGCCCTCCGGAGCAGGATCCGCTGGCGCTCTTCCGCCAGTGGAGCCGCTCTCCCTCCCCCGAGTTGCGCCTCCAAGCAGTTCGCACACTGCGCGGGCACGAGGGCCCGGTGTCACGGGCCGCCCTTCTCTCCCTCCTCGCCGACCCGCACGTGGGGGTGCGCGAGGCGGTGCGGCGCGAGCTCTCGTTGCGCGCGCCCGCCGAGGGGCCGGACCTCGCGCGCGAGATCCTCGCGCTCAGGGATCCGAAGGCGCGCGTCGAGGGCGTGCGCGCCGTCGTCGCGCGCAAGGAGGACGCGTCGCCCTTCGCGCTCGACCCGGACGCGGAGGTGCGGGCGCGCGCGCTCGGGACGGGGCGCGTGGCCCGGCCGCAGGTCGAGGCGGCGCTCAAGGCCAGGGACCCGCGCACACGCGCGCTCGCGCTCGAGTGCCTCGCCGAGCCCTCGCTCGCGGCGCCGTTCGCGGGCGACGCGGCGGAGGAGCTCCGGATCGCGTGCGCGCGCGTGACGGACGACCGCGCGGCGCTCGAGAGGCTCGCGAAGGACCGCTCGTGGCGCGTGCGGCTGGCGGTCGTGTTCGCGGTCGAGCGGCGCCGTCGGAAGGAGGACCTCCCCGTGCTCTTCCGGCTGCTCCGCGATCCGCCCGGCCGCGTGCGCGCGCGCGCGGCGGACGCCCTCGAGCGGATGACCGGGCTCCCGTTCGGCGACGACGCCCTGAGATGGGAGAAGTGGTGGGGGTCCGGGGGCCGGACGTTCGAGCTCCCGCCGCCGCGGGTCGAGGCGCCCAAGGGCCCCGGCCACAGCTCCGCGCGCGTGACCTTCCGGAACATCCCGGTCGCCTCGCGGCGCTGCTGCTTCATCCTCGACGCGAGCCGTTCGATGACCGAGCCCGCGCCCGGCAAGGGGGGGCGGACGAGGTGGGATCTCGTGGTCGAGGATCTGCGCGCCGTCGTCCAGCGGCTGCCGGACGACGCGCGGTTCAACGTCGTCCTCTTCCGGACGGACGTCGCGGCGTGGAAGCCGCGGCTCGTGCCGGTCACGCCGGCGACGCGCCGCGCGTGCTCGGACTGGATCGGGGCGGAGCAGCCCTCCGGCTGGACGAACCTCTACGACGCGCTCGCCTTGGCGCTCTCCGACGACGACGTGGACGCCGTCTACGTGCTGACCGACGGCGTGCCGAGCCGCGGGGCGGAGACGGACCGGAGCGGCATCCTCGCGGAGCTCGCGTACCTCAACCGGTTCCGGCTCGTGCAGGTGAACTGCATCCAGGCGGGCTCCAAGGAGGGGCTCGGGAAGCGGTGGGAGGGGTTCCTCGACGACCTCGCGGCGGGCAACGACGGCATCGCGGTGCGGGAGTGACGCCTGTTCCGGTGAACGACATTCCAAGGAGGTGTTTCCGTGAAGAGCATCCGTGTCCTGTGCGTCCTTGCGCTGTGCGCGACGGCGGCCGTGGCCGCGAGGCTGCCCCCCGGGACCTACTCCCAGCACAACGAGGGCGGCGATCATGCGGCAGCCTCGTTCCTGGGCGGATACTGCGTCCTGTTCGACGGCCAGATGTTCGCGTGGAACGGCAGTCTCTACACGAACGGCCTCGCCACGCTCGAGTTCATCGAGCTCCCGGACGGCGAGTACGGGTGGATCCTTGTCGCACCCGATCATGTCGACACGGGCATCGTGGCCCCGGCCCGGTAGCAGGGGCGGCTTCGCGACCGGCGGGACATGAGGCTCTGGACGCTCCATCCGAAGTACCTCGACTCCGTGGCCCTCGTGTCGGTGTGGCGCAAGGCGCTCCTCGCGCGGAAGGTGCTGCGCGGCCGGACGAAGGGCTACCGGAACCACCCGCAGCTCGAGCGCTTCCGGGCGCACCCCGCGCCGCTCTCGGCGATCAACGCGTATCTCGAGGCGATCCACGGCGAGGCCCGGATGCGCGGCTACGCGTTCGACAAGCGGAAGCTCGGGCCGGTGCACGACGAGACGCGCATCGCCGCGACCGACGGCCAGCTTGCGCACGAGTGGCGGCACCTCCGCAGGAAGCTCGTGGAGCGTTGCCCGGAGCGCGCGCGGCGGGGCACGGGCCGGCTCGCGGCGCACCCGATCTTCGAGATCGTCGAGGGGCCCGTGGAGCAATGGGAGCGGGGGAGGCGGAGATGAACCGGCGGGAGGCGACCGCAGCGGAGTGGGTGCCATGCCGCAAACGACGACAGAGAAGGCCGACAGGCGGTGCCTCGAAGCGCCCGCCGAGGACGCCCAAGCCCGAGCTGGAGACATTCTCCTTGGCCAGCTTCGCCGGGATGGCTGCCATCGAGGCTGGCCGCAGGGCCGCCCGCCGCCGCCGGCGCCGTTAGCGAGCCGGCCCTCGCCGACGAACCGTCTCACGAGGGCGCCGGAGTCCTGCAGGCCCCCGCAGGTTGCCGCGCACGGAACGCGCCGTCGAGCCCCTCGACGAGGTCCTCCGCGAGGTCGCGCACGTCCTCGAGGCCCACCGAGAGGCGCACGAGCGTGTCCGGGAGCTCGAGCCGCCGCCGCTCCTCCGGCGGGATCGACGCGTGCGTCATGGAGGCCGGGTGGCACACGAGCGACTTCACGCCGCCGAGCGACTCGCCGAGCTTGAAGTACCGGCGCGTGGAGACGAACTTCCGCGTCTCCGCCTCCGTGGCCGCGAGCTCGATCGACACGACTCCCCCGAAGCCGCTCGACTGCCGCCTCGCGATCGCGTGGCCGGGGTGCGACTCGAGCCCGGGGTAGTGCACCCGGGAGACCGCCGGGTGCCCCGTGAGCCGGCGCGCGAGCTCGAGCGCGCTCCGGTTGTGCCGCTCCACGCGCAGCGGCAGCGTCTTCAGGCCCCGCAGCGTGAGCCAGCAGTCGAAGGGCGACGGCACGGCGCCGGTCGCGTTCTGGAGGAACCTCACCGGCGCGAAGAGGCGCTCCTCCCGCGCGAGGACCGCTCCCTGGAGCAGGTCGGAGTGCCCCGCGAGGTACTTCGTCACCGAGTGGACGACGAGGTCCGCGCCCAGCTCGAACGGCCTCTGGTTGACCGGCGTCGCGAACGTGTTGTCCACGACGACCGGGACCCCGAAGCCGCTCGCCACCTCGCAGATCCGCGCGATGTCGTAGACCTGGAGCCGCGGGTTCGTCGGCGACTCCACCCACACGAGCCTCGCGGACCCGTCCGCGAGCACGTCCGCGAGCGCGGCCTCGTCGTTCAGATCGACCTGCCGGTGCGACACGCCGAGCGGCCCGAAGACCCTGTCGAGCAGGCGGAACGTCCCGCCGTAGAGGTCTGGCGTCGTGATCACCGCGTCCCCCGGCCGGCAGAGCGACTGGAGGATCGCGTTCTCGGCGGCGAGGCCGCTCGAGAAGACCGCGCATCGCCCGACGCCCTCGAGCGCCGCGAGCACGCGCTCGAGCGTCTCGCGCGTCGGGTTGTTCGTGCGCGAGTAGTCGTAGCCCTTGTTCACGCCCGGCGCCTCCTGCACGAACGTGGACGTCTGCGCGATCGGCGTGACGAGTGCGCCCGTCGCGGGGTCGGCCTCCTGCGCGTGGTGGATGAGGATGGTGTCGAGGCGCATGTCAGTCTCCTTTCACGATGCGGAAGAAGCGCGCGTCGGCGACGGCGCGCAGCGGGCTCAGGAGCGTGCGGACGGACTCGATCCGCTCGCGGGTCTCGGGTGCGGTTACGGCGACGAGTGCCTGGGGCGCCTCGCGGATCTCCCGCGGGCGCACGCCGGCGCTCCGGAGAAGGTCGAGCACGGAGTCCGCGGCGTCCGCCGCGAGGGTGAGCATGAGGAGCCACGGTGTCCTGCACGGCGCCGGGTGGAGGGGGGCGCGGGGGGAGGAGGGGGCCTCGGCGGCGCCGCGCGCGACCGCGAGGACGTCGTCGAGGATGGAGGATGCCGTCGGGAGCCCTCCCGCGCCCTTGCCCACGAGCGTAAGCGGCCCTGCAGTGTCCGTGTCGAGCCGGACGACGTTGAGCTCCTCACCGACCCCCGCGATCGCGTGCCCCGAGGGCACCGCGGCCGGCGCGACGAACGCGCGGACCTCGCCCTCGCCGAGCTCCGCGTGCGCGACGGGCTTCAGCGCGTACCCGAGGGCCGCGGCGAGCGCGCACTCGCGCGGCGTCACGTCCGCGATGCCGTCGGTCTCGATCGCATCCGCAGGCAGCGCGGTGCCCGTGAGGCGCTCGACGAGGATCGCGAGCTTCTGCGCGGCGTCGATGCCGCTTAGGTCGAGCGTCGGGTCCGCCTCGGCGAACCCGAGCCGGTGCGCGAGCGCGACGGCCTCGCCGAGCCGCTCGCCCTCCCTCGCGATGCGCGTGAGGACGAAGTTCGACGTGCCGTTGAGGATCGCGGTGACGCGGCGGACGCTCGCCGCCTGGAGCGAGTGCTCGAGCACCGAGAGGAGGGGGATCCCCGCGGCCACCGCGGCCTCCGCCCGGAGGCACGTGCCGTTCCCCGCGGCGAGCGCGCGCAGCGCGGGCCCGTGCTCCGCGAGGAGCGCCTTGTTGGCCGTGACGACGGGCACGCCCTTCCGGAGGAAACGCGAGACGAGGGCGTGCGCGGGCTCCGTGCCGCCGATCGCCTCGACGACGCAGTCGTAGTCCCCTCGCAGGAACTCCGCGGCGTCGTCCGTGACGGGGCCGCGCGGCGGCGCGAACGCGCGGCCGCGGAGGCGATCGCGCACGAGCGCCGACGTCACCTCGAACCGGACGCCCTTGAGCGCCTCGATCCCCGGGCCCTTCTCCGCGAGGAGCCGGCAGAGCCCCTGGCCGACCGTACCGAGTCCCAGAAGGCCGATGCGGACGTGGCCGGGCGGCGGTTCCGCGATGCGTGCGGGACGCGCGGCCTTCCTCCGGACGAGATCCCCTGTTTCCGTGGGCATGGATACCTCCGCAGGTCCTCCTGCCCGGCCCGGAAGCCCCGAAGAGGCACGAAAAAAGCCTCTTCGGGAAGAAGAGGCCTTTCGCGACGCGGAAGGGAACCCGCGTCTGCTCATCTTTCCCGGGGTCGGGCAGGAGTTAGCACCTTGCCGCTTCCGCGGCCGGTTGCTGCAGCGTCGCAGGGCCTGTTCCCTCGGCTGCTCTTGATGAAGATCGATTCGAAAAGAACGCGAGGCGCCAGCCTCGACGTGCGGGAGTCTACGGCGCGCCGCGAGGGCGTCAAGCATTTCCCGGCGGGCACCGCCTTGTCCGCCCGCGGCCGCGCTGCACAATGGCGACCGTGATCACGCTGCGGACGGAGCTGCGGCCGGGCGACCTCGGCGAGATCGTCCGGATGCACGGCGTCCTCTACGCGCGGGAGCACGGATTCGACCCGGCCTTCGAGGCGTACGTCGCGGAGCCGCTCGCGCGGTTCGCGACCGGCGGCTCGCCGCGCGAGCGTCTCTGGATCGCGGAGTGGCAAGGGAGGATCGTCGGTTGCATCGCGATCGTCGCCGCGTCGCCCGACGTCGCCCAGCTGCGCTGGTTCCTCGTCGATCCCTCGGCGCGCGGCCAAGGCCTCGGCGGCAGGCTCCTCGACGAGGCGGTCGCCTTCGCCCGCGGGCAGGGTTACCGATCGATCGTTCTCTGGACCGTGAGCGCGCTGGTGGCCGCCGCAAGGCTCTACGCGGCAAGAGGTTTCGTCCGGACGGAGCGGAAGCCGGGCCGCCTGTGGGGCGCCGACGTCGTCGAGGAGAGGTACGAGCGCGATCTAGGGTAGTTTCCCGGCCTTCCGGAGGCCCCCGGAGCCCCCCCGGATGGTCGCCGCCGGAGGTAGGATGCCTTCTTCGGCTCGAACCCTGGAACGTAAGAGGAGAACCAAAACATGAAGCGTGGAAGCATTTTCGTCTGCATGGCCATGATGCTGATCGGCGCGTTCCTGCTCGGTCGCGCGGGCGCGCAGGAAGGCGCGCCCGACATGAAGGCGTGGGAGGCGCTCGCCGTGCCGGGCGCCGAGCACGCCAAGATGATGAAGTCCGTCGGCACGTGGGACTGCGAGTGCAAGTGCTGGATGATGCCCGGCGCGGAGCCCACGGTGACGAAGGCCAAGGCGGTCCGGACCGAGGTCCTCGGGCGCTACGTCCGCGAGGAGATCGAGGGCGAGATGATGGGGCAGCCGTACAAGGGCATCGGCTACTCCGCGTACAACAACGCGACGAAGAGGCACGAGCTCGTCTGGCTCGACAACGGCGGCACGGGCATCATGTTCATGACCGGCGACGGTACGGAGTTCAAGGGCTCCTTCTTCGGTCCCGGCGGCATCGAGGTGAAGTCGAGGATCGTCATCAAGCACGTCGGCGACGACCAGGCCGTCATGGAGATGTACAACAACATGGGCATGGGCGAGATGAAGTGCATGGAGATGACCTACACGCGCGCGAAGTAGGTCCCGGACCCGAGAACGCAGGCGGGCGCGGCTTGTCCCGCGCCCGCTTCATTTCGGGCCGTCGTAGAACCACGCCTCGAGCGCCGCGAGCTCCTGGGGCGTCGGCTTCAGCCGGATCGGCGTGTAGTTCATCGACGTCCCCTCCCAGTACTTGCGCGGGTCGCCCACCTTCCGCCGGAAGTACTCGCGCGTGAAGAGGTCCCTCACCGCGGGGCGGTCGGGCGCCGCCACGCGGTTGATCGGCGGGCCCAGGTCGTCGGCCGACTCGGCCCCGTCGATCCTGTGGCACCGCGCGCACTGGAACCTCTCCATGATCCGCGGCACGTCGGGGGCGGGGGTGTCCGCGGGGGCGGGGGGCTCCGGAGGCCGCTCCGGCGCCCTCGCGAGCGCCGCCGCCGTGAGGCCGGCGATGCCGAGGACGACCGCGAGCGCGACCGCGATCTCGGGCCCCCTTCGCCCGCGCGAATAGAACGGGAGCCCGATCGCGAGCGCGACGAGGAGCCCCGGCAGCAGAGCGGCGACGAGGAACGTGCTCCCCGGCACGCGGTGAAGGAGCTCGTTCACCCAGAGGAAGAACCACTCCGGCCGCGCGTCCGGCGGCGCCTCGCCGAGGAGGTCCGCCTTCGGCCCGAGCGCCGGCGGGAGGAGGAGCGCCGCGAGCAGGAGCAGCGCAAGCGTCGCGGCGCCTGGGAAGAGCAGGGGGCGCGGGGGCGCCGCGCAGAGGCGCCGCCACGACGCCACGAACGCGACCGCGAGCAGGACGAGCGCCGCCGGCAGCACGACCGCGTGGAGCGCGTAGAGCCGGGTCAGCGTGGCGCTCGAGATCGCGTCGCCCCCGCGCACCGCCGCCGCCGCCGCTTCGCCGATCCCGGGCGTCGAGGAAGCGACCCCCTCCATCACGCGGATCCCCGCGAGCGCGCGCTCGTCGCCGGGCAGCAGGTAGCCCGTGTACGCGAACCCGAGGAGCACGAGGAAGAGGAGGCAGCCGAGCACCCAGAGCCTTCTCCCCCCGGTCCTGTACCCCCCGCGCGCGAAGACGATCGCGCCGTGGAGCCCCGCGAGGACGAGCGCGAACGTCGCGGACCAGCGGTGGAGCGATCGCAGGAGTTTCCCGAGCGGGAGCGTCTCGACGTGCGCGGTCGCATCGCGCGCCGCGTCGAACGTCGGCGCGTAGTGGAACGCGAGGAAGGCGCCCGAGAGGAGGCCTCCGAGGGCGACGAGGACCGCGAGCCGCCCGAAGCTCACGCGCGCACCTCCACGCGGCCGCCCGTGACCCTCGTCTCGAGCCGCGCGAGCGGCCGCGTCACGGGCCGCCTCACCGGCTCGCCGTCGATCGAGAACGCGCCGCCGTGGCACGGGCAGAGGAAGGCCCCCGGAGCCCCCCCCGCATCGTCCCGCGCGGCGGGCCGCACCATGCAGCCGGCGTGCGTGCACGTCGCGTCGAGAGCGAACACGGAGTCGCCCTTCCGCACGAGGAAGCACGCCCTCTGCCGCTTCTCCCAGCCCGCGGCCACCTCGTAGGCGAACCGCCGCGGCTCGCCGTCCGGGAGCGCGTCGAGCGGTCCCGCGTCGATCCAGCGCCCCCTCGTCCCGCGCCCGCCGAGGAGCGCCGCGACGCCGGGGATGCCGAAGAGCGCGGCGAGAAGCCCCGCGAGGAATCCGCGGCGGTCCTCCCTCACGAGAACGTCGTCGTGTTGCCGGAGAGGCCGAGCTCCTCGAGCTTCACCGTGCGCGTCGGATCCGCGACGGCGCGCCCGATCACGACCGGGTCGCTCCCGTGCTTCCGCGCGATCTCGCACGTCCGGTCCACGTCCTTCTCCGCGACGGTCACGCAGAGGCCGATGCCCATGTTGAAGACGCGGTACATCTCGGCGATCTCGACGGAGCCGGCCTTCCGGATGAGGTCGAAGATGGGGGGCGGGGGGGGAAGTCGGTCGAGGACGAAGCCGACGGGCGCGGCGACGCGGCAGAGGTTCAGGAACCCGTCGCCCGTGATGTGGCAGAGCGCCTTCACGTCGACCTTCTCGAAGAGCTCCATCGCCTCGGCGACGTAGATGCGCGTCGGCGTGAGGAGCGCCTCGCCGACGGTCGTGCCGAGATCGCCGACGTGCGACTCCACGTCGTAGCCGCCGGTCTCGAGGAGCGCCCTGCGCGCGAGCGTGTAGCCGTTGCTGTGGACGCCCGTGCTCTTGAGGCCCACGACGACGTCGCCCGGCGCGACGCGGGAGCCGTCGCTCAGCCGCTTCATCGGGACGATGCCGATCGCGGTGCCGACGAGATCGAGGCCGCGGCCGGGCAGCACGCCCCGGATGATCTCCGGGAGCTGCGCGGTCTCGCCGCCGGGGATCGAGATGCGCGCCTGCCTCGCGCCCTCCGCGAGCCCCTTCGCCACCTCGGCGAGGAGCCCCGGGTGGAGCCGCTCGACCGCGATGTAGTCGAGCATCGCGAGCGGCTCGGCGCCGATGCAGATCATGTCGTTCACGTTCATCGCGACGCAGTCGATGCCGATCGTGTCGAACTTCCCCATCTGCTCGGCGACGAGCACCTTCGAGCCGACGCCGTCCGTGCAGCAGGCGAGCGCCCGGTCGTCGTCGATCCGGAGCGCGCTCGCGTAGTAGCCGTGGCCGAGGACCGAGCGCCCGACGCCCGTCCTGAGCTTCATCGTGGGCGCGAGGATCTTCGCGAGGAGGTCCGTCTCGTGTTCGACCTGCGTCGTGTCGACGCCGGCCCGGGTGTAGGAGAGTCCGCCCATCGGGGCCGATTCTCGCCGCGGAGGGCCGAAGGGTCAAACGCCGCGGGCGTTACCGGCCCATGAAAAGGCGCAATCCGGCCGCGTCAGAGCCGCTTCGTGCGGAGGATCGCGCGGCAGCGGCGGAAGTGGCGCTCCTGCGCCTCGTCGTAGAGCGCGTCGCGGAGATCCACGAGATAGAAGTCGGCGCCCTCCACCTTGGCGCCCCGCAGGTCGGCGCCCTTGAGGTTCGCCTTGCGGATCTCCTCGGGAGCCTTGAAGTGCTGCTCGTCGAAGTCGTCCGTGTAGAAGCCGGTGCGCGTGCCCTCGGAGGCGAGGAAGCTCTCCACGCGCCCGCCGCGCGAGGAGCCCATGTGGAAGATCGCGCCTTCGAGGTTCGCGCCGCGGAGGTCCGCCCCCTCCCAGTCGACGTCGGCGACCTTCGCATGGGCGAGGCTCGCGTCGCGGAAGCACGCCTTCGGGAGCGCGCTCCCGGTGAGGAACGCCTCCTCGAGGTGCGCGTGGTCGAACCGCGCGCCGAGAAGCCGCACGCCGTCGAGGTGGCAGCGCTCGAGGTGCGCGGCCGAGAAGCTCGCCCCCTCGAGGCGGACCGCACGGAGGTCGAGGCCCCAGAGGCGCGCCCCGGCGAGGTTCGCGCCCGAGAGGTCGGCGCCCTGGAGGCGGGCCTTGTAGAGCGTCGCCTCGGCGAGGTCCGCTCCCGGGAGCCGCGCCTCGCGGAGGTCCGCCACCGTGAGCACGGCGCGGACGAGCGCGCTGCCCGCGAGGTCCGCGCCCCGGAGGTCGGCGCCCTCGAGGTGCGCGTCGCGGAAGGAGGCGCCGCGGAGCCGCGCGCCGCGGAACGACGCGCGCCGCGCGTCGGCGTCGTCGAGGATCGCGGCGTCGAGGTCCGCGCGGGAGAGGTCGGCGTCCGTGAGGTGGGCGAGCCTGAGCTCGACCGCCCGCCACCGCGCGCCCTCGAGGTGCGCCCCGTCGAGGCGGGGCACGCCCTTCGGCCTCCACTGCGGGTGGAGCAGCAGCAGGAGGCTCGCGGCCATCGGCTGCCGGTCGTCGCAGGGGCCGTCGCAGACGCGGGCCAGCGTGTCCCGCGCCTCCGCGGAGTCCGCGAGGATCCGCGCTGCCGGGCGCAGGACCGCGGGCTCCTGCCGCACGGAGAGCACGGGCCAGGCGTCCGTGCCGCCGCGTACCTCGAGGGCGATCTCGTGCGCCCGCCGCAGCAGGCCGACGGCCGCGTGCCGGTGGAGCGGATCGCCCGCGGGGAGGCGCGCGGCGATCTCCGCGAGCGCGGCCGCGACGCCCGCGGCGCCCCCGGCCATCCGGTCGAGCACGGCGCACCAGAGCGCGGGCGTGCCGTCGAGCATGAGGACGTCCGGATCGGCGAGGAGTGCTCGCATCACCCGCGCGCAGGCGTCCCGGTGGACGGCCATCATGTACTCGAGCGCCTCGTCCTTGCCCCACGGCGCGAGGCGGAACAGCGCGAGCTCGGGGATGGCGTGGAGGTGCTCGCGGGCGTAGACGACGAGGCCCGCCGCCGCGGCGTCCCGGATCCCCGCGGGCGGGGCGTCGTCGTCGAGGAGCGCGAGGCGGCGCGGGAACGCCGCGGCGAGGTGCGCGAGCGCGGTCGTCTTCCCCGAGCCCGCGGGTCCGAGGATCGCGATCGCGCCCCTGCGGCCGAGGTAGGGCTCGACCACCTCCTCGAGGGCGAGGGGGTCGCCGGTCACCTCCGAGAGCACGCGCGGCACGACGGCCGCCCGTTGCGGCCGGAGCATCACCCCATCGTAGCCGGATCCGGGGGGGCGTGGGGGACCCCTTTGCCCCCCGCGCCCCCCTGAATCCCCGGAATGTGCTATGTGTGTTGCTCATGAGGGGTGCGGTTGCAACGCTTCTCCTCCTCCTGCCCGCGGCGGCGCAGGACGACCGGCGGATGGCGGACCTCCTCAGGAAGGCCCACGCGGAGGTCGAGGCGGCGAAGCCCGTGTGGGAGAAGTTCGTCTTCTCGGCGAGCGACGTCACGGACCAGGATCTCGGCGGGATCTGCGCGCGCTACGACAAGGCGATCGAGCTTTGCCAGAAGGCGTCGGAGTCGGGCGACTCGGGCGAGGCGGACGCGATGGTGCTGCGGCTCGCGCGGCGGACGGCGCAGCTGCGCGCGACCGCATGGGCGCGCGAGATGCGCGCGCGCGCGGAGGCCGCAAAGCAGGAGCAGCCGGCTGCGCCGGAGGCGCCGGCGCCCGTGCCGGGGAAACCGCCGGAGCCCGCGCCGGAGAAGCCTCCCGAGGCGAAGCCCGCGCTCGCGGCGCCTGAGCCCGAAAAGCCTCCCGAGGCGTTCGTGTTCCCGGAGATCAGCGAGACGAAGGAGCAGAGGTCGCGCGGGACGCAGAGCGTGCGCGACTTCCTGATGAACACCTACTTCGCGAACCGGAAGCGCGACGCGCTGATCGACGTGTGCGCGCACTGCAAGGGCCGCGGCGTCGTCAACCTGCCGTACAACGACCCGAAGACGCAGAAGCCGTGGAAGCAGGACTGCGGCGGCTGCCGCGCGACGGGCTACCACTTCAACGAGCCGGTGGCGCGGAAGGGCTTCTGGCTCTGCTGGTCGCCGCTCTACCGGCGCGACGAGGGCGAGAAGGCGCGGTGGGCGCAGGAGGTGGCGACGTACAAGGAGGATCCGCGCAAGATCCCGGAGTTCCTCTCGTCGGTGCGGATCGGGAAGGTGGACTACCGGGGGCTCTGGGCCGAGGTGCAGTGGGAGGAGAAGGGCGCGACGTCGGACGGCCGGAAGTTCGCGCGCCACGTGACGAGGAAGCTCATCCGCGCGGGCCGCCAGTGGTTCTTCCTCGACCTGGAGCGCGACAAGGAGATGTTCTCGGGCAGGCCCGAGGCGGATTGAGGACCTCCTCGCTCCGGTTCGCGGGGGGGCCGCTCCGGTCGGCTCCGGCTTCAGGACGGCGAACGTGTATGCCCGTGTGCGGTACCGTGGTCGGGCGATGCTCGGGTGGACGCGGTTGCAGCCGGAGAGTGACCCCGCAACCCTGATGGCGCTCTCGCTTGCCGGCATCATCGGCTGCTTCCTCCTGAACAACCTCGCTGGACTGAGGCGTCCGCATCGGTGGTACTACGGGTTCAAGGTCTGCTCCCGGGTCTTCGCGTTCGGCTGCATGATCGCCACCGCCGTCGCTCTCTTCGCGCACGTTCCACCCCTCGCCGCGTGGCTCGCATGGGCTGTCGTCGGCGTCGTGGTCGTTGCGCTGATCGTCGCGGGCAAGCGACGCCGACGGGAGTGACCGACCGCGAGGGCGGCCGCGCAGGCTCGCGAGGCCGAGGCGTCGCAAGTCGTTTGGCGGCAGCTTCTGCGGCCCCGGACCCGCGTTCGTGGAGGCCGGAGCCCCCGGTCGACTTAGCGGGCTCCGCTCGCGAGCCGTCTTGCGAGCCGCACGACGACCCCGCCAGCGACGAACTCCGCGACACCTGGTACCCGGTGGAGCGCCCGCTTGAGCCTGCTCCGCGTTTCCAGCCGGAACGAGAGGACACGGAACGGCGACTCCGCGAAGATGCGCCGGTAGTCGGCGAGCGTGAGTCGGTTGAGTCCGCGATAGAGCGGCGGCTGCGGGATCTTCTGGAGCCGCGCGAGCGTCCGGTGCACGGTGCGCTCGCTGAAGAGCAGGTGGGTCCACGGGAACGGCAGGTACTTCCCGAGATGCGATCCGTAGTAGTGGCGCCAGATGGGCGAGAACTCCGCGTGGAGGATTCCCCCCGGCCGCAGGACACGGGCGGTCTCGTGAAGGACCCTGGGTAGGTCCATGACGTGCTCGAAAGTCGCCATCGAGACGGCGAGGTCGAACGAGGCGTCGGGGATCTGCGGGACGTTTGCCATGTCGGTGTGGACGATCTCGGCATTCGTGACACCGTGGTCCGTGAGCATCGCGCGCGAGAACGCCGCAAGCTCGCGGTCGATTTCGACCCCTACGACGTGGTTCGCCTCGCGATCGCGGGCCAAGTGAAGGACATCGGTTCCGCGGCCGGCGCCGATGACAAGGACGCGGCGTCCCCGGATCGTGTCGTCCGGGAAGGCGCGGGTGTACTCGCGGACCGCGTGTTCGTAGCGGGAGACGAATGACCCCGCGCGGAGGTACCGCTCGGCCACGCTCGGGAAGCGCGCCACGTACTCCTGCGCGGCGAGCGAGCTTGCCAAGACGTCTTCCTCGCGCCCGATGCGGTCGAAGGACCGGCGGCCCCCTATGTTGAGGACGTAACAGAGCGCCTCCGCGGCGTTCATCCTCACTATTCATCGGCCCGTTCTCAGCCGAGCAGGACGGGGCGCGCTGAGTGGCGCGCCACTTCGGACGGCTCATAAGCCCCGTCTCGTAGGGCCAGAACGCCCCGACCCGCACCCGCCGCCGCCAGATCAACCCCCGCTCCCGGAGCTCCTTGTACGCGAACATGGTCCGGTAGGTGGACAACCTCGCGAACCCCGCTACGCGCTCCTGCCTGCCAGATGACGTTCCCAGCTGCGTCGAACATCGTCAGGGTGTTCTCGGCCGTCTTGGTCTCCGCCCCGGCTGTCGCATTCACGGTATGGGTCACACCTAGCGACGCCCGCGTT
>WYBS01000076.1 GCA_011525755.1 Planctomycetaceae bacterium | reverse complement strand
GAGGGAGAGGAGGTGCCGCCGCCCGGTGACCTACGCGCCTGACAACGGGGCTCCTCTCCCCCCGGCCCCCTCACCACCACGACCGGGCAGCGCCTTCGCACGCCCCCTGCCGGTGGGGCTACTTCGGCCAGGTCGCGTCGGCGAAGCGGCCGTTCTTCGAGATCACCTTGCCGTCCACGCGCACGATCCCGCCCTTCCGCAGGTCGCACACCATGTCCCAGTGGAGGCCCGATTTGTTCGTTCCGCCGCTCTCGGGATAGGCCGCGCCGAGCGCCGCGTGGTAGGTGCCGCCGATCTTCTCGTCGAAGAGCGTGTTCTTCGAGTACTCCTTGATCGAGTAGTTCGTCCCGAGCGCGAGCTCACCGAGCACGCGCGCGCCCTTGTCCTGGTCGAGCATCTTCACGAGGAACTCCTCGTTGTGCGACGCGGAGCAGTCGACGACCTTGCCGGCCTTGAACCGCAGCGTGATGTCGCGCACCTCGCGGCCGCCGTGCACCGCCGGGAACGAGTACTTCACGATCCCCTCGGTCGCGTCCTCGATGGGCCCCGTGAAGACCTCGCCGTCGGGGAAGTTGTTCTTGCCGTCGCAGTTGATCCACGTGCGGCCCTTGATGCCGTAGCGGATGTCGGTCCCCTGCGGCGTCGTGATGTGCATCTCGCGTCCCTTCTCGAGCCGGTCCGCGAGACGCTTCTGCGACGCGCCGAGCTTCTTCCATGCGGCGACCGGATCCTTCTGGTCGAGCTTCCCGGCCCGGTAGACGAACTCCTCGTAGTCGAGGATGCCCATCTCGGCGTCCTGCGCCGCGGCATCGTTCGGGAGCAGCGTGCCCACCCAGCGGAGGTGACGCGGGTCCTTCGCCGGCAGGCCGCTCCGCTTCATCTGCTCCTCCATCATCGGCCGCATCGTGCGGCTGATCGCGGCCTGCTTCGCCGGATCGGTGCGGGAGAGCGACTTCGTGTTGGTCCCGGCCCAGATCCCGACCGTGACGTTCGCCTCCTTGAGGACCGCCGGGTCGATCGGGTTCAGGGTCTCGAGGTGCTCCTTCCTCGCGTGGCGGAAGAAGATCTCGCCGAGCGAGTCCGGGACGAGGCGCACCCACGGAAGCCCGCCCGCCTCGAGGACCTCGCGGTACACCTCGGCCGCGAGCGGGGCGGCGACCGTCGAGCCTCGGATCACGACGACGTCCTTCGGGCGCACGGCGGTCGAGTAGCGAACGAGGACCTGGGCGAGTTTCCTGATGCGGGGATCCATGGCGGGAGAGTGTAGCCGCTATCTCTGCAAGGCGTGCGGGAACGGGAGGTCGAGGAGCGACGAGGCCGCGAGGGCCGCGACCTCCGGCATGGGGTGGCCCAGGTAAGGGAGGAAGACGGCGGTCGGGTCGTCCACCTTGCCGGCGAGCGCGCCCGCGTACACCGAGAAGGGCCCGCGTCCGTCCAGCCCCCGACGGACCAGCGCCTCGCCGCGGGCGGGGGCGAGCCTCAGGAGCGCCTGCATGGAGAAGACGCGGAGGTTCGCGACCGGGGCGTCGAAGGACGATTCGAGGAGCTCGAGGAGGGGATCGATCTCCTCCTGCGCCGCCCCCTTGCGCATCAGGTGGGCCGCGCGGTGCGCCGCGCCGAGGTAGTAGATCTCCTGGTCGATCTCGTGGAGCTCCTTGTAGCGGTTCGTGAGGGGGCCCATCGTGGAGAAGTCGTCGAGGCCCACCCACAGGCGCGCGAGGCGCATCGTGTCCGCGTGCGACGCATAGAACAGGAGCTCCCGCTCGCCCTTCACCTCCGCGAGCACCTTCAGCTCCTCCTCGTCGCCCCGGTTGGCGAGCAGCGCCGTCCCGACGATCGCCGCGCGGCCGGCGTCGGACGCCCCCTCGTCCGAGAACGCGCGGATGCGCTTGCGCATCTCGCGGATCGCGTCGCGGATCGCGGGGAGGTGGCGGTCGACGAGATCGCCGCCCACGCCGAAGAGCGCGTGGTAGTCGAGGAGCGTCACCCCCGCCTCGACGCGGCCGGAGAGGTCGCCGCCCTCGAGGTAGTGGGCGACGAGCGGCTCGACGATCGGCCATCCGGGGTGGTAGCGGCGGGCGAAGGGGAAGAACTCGAGGTAGAAGTTCCCCTGCTGCGTGATCGCGAGAAGCACCTCGCGCCCGGTCGGCTCGCCGCGCGCGCCGACGAAGATCGCCGTCGAGGCGCACGCATAGAACCCCGCCTTGTGGTACCAGTCGACCCGGAGGCGACCCTGCACCCACCGGTTCAGCACGTCCTTCAGGAACGTGCCGTCCGGGTCGATCCGGTCCCGTCTCGACAGGTAGGCATCCGTCTGCGCGTGCAGCAGCTCCGGGAGGCGCGGCTGCCCGAGCCCGACGGATCCGATCGTGAAAGCGGTCCGGAACGACCCGCGCAGCGCGTCGACGTCGTCCGGCCGCTCGCGGAGGAGATCCTCATAGCCGCCGAGGGCGATGCCCAGCTCCTTCGCGGCGTAGGCCGGCTCGGCCCTGGTGGCCGCGTCGGGGGTCACGAAAAGCCCCATCGGGAACGCCGGTTGCCGGCTCGCGTAGTGTCGCGAAGCGAAGAAAAGGGACCCGAGCAGGATCGCGGCGGCGAGGAAGGTCAGGAG
>WYBS01000075.1 GCA_011525755.1 Planctomycetaceae bacterium | reverse complement strand
TGCCGAGCGAGCGCGGGCCGTACTCCATCGCGCCGTCGAAGCGCGCGACGACCTTCCGCTCGGCGAGGAGCCGGGCGGTCTCGACCTCGACCGACCGCGGGCGGCGCACGCAGAGGTCCGGGTAGCGCGCCAGCGTCCGCTCGATCTCGTAGTCGGTGTAGCTCGGACCCAGGTAGACGTGGTCGAGCTGCGCCGGTTCGTACGTCCCGCCCGTCCTGTGGAAGACGTCGAGCGCCGCACCCGCGGCGAGGCCGCCGTCCCCCATGTGCGGGTGGACGTGGATCTCCTCGCACTCGGAGCGGTTCCACACGACCTGGTTCAGGCGCACGTTGCTGAAGACGCCCCCCGAGAGCGCGAGCCGCCGGGCGCCGGTGCGGTCGAGCGCGTCGCGCACGTAGGCGGCGACGACGTCCTCGGTGTTGCGTTGCACCGCCGCGGCGACATCCTCGCGGCGAATGCCATCGAGGCGCCCCGCGAGGTGCTCGAGCTCGGCCGTCATCCACCGGCCCCGGTTGACGAAGGTGCCCTCCTCCTTGTCGTAGAGAAGGCGCTCGCGGAAGACCTCGAGGCAGCGCTTCGGGTCGCCATAGGCGGCGAGCCCCGTGATCTTGCCCTCGTGGCGCACCGGGAGGAAGCCCAGGAGGTGCGTCACGTAGTTGTAGTAGTAGCCCGGCGAGTGGTAGCTCGGCACGCTCTTCACGAGGTCCATCCGGCCCCCGCGGCACGCGTAGATGCGCGAGCAGTAGCCGTCGCCGCTCCCGTCGAGGCTCACCGCGAGGCAGTCGTCCCAGCCCGACGTGTAGTAGGCGGACGCGTTGTGGCAACGGTGATGGTCGACGAAGTGGGCGGGGGCCGCGAGCCCGAGCGCATGGAGTCTCCGCCGCATCGCCCGCTTCGTCAGCGCGTGGCGCATCCGCATCAGCGAGCGGACGAGCGCGACGCCCCGCTCCTCGCCGAGCAGCACCCCGGCGACGGGCCCCTTCGAGAGGAGGCTCACGACCTCGCGCGCGACGCCGAGGTCCCTGTAACCCCGCTCCCCGATCTCCTTCATCGAGCCGCTCGTCCCGGCGACGGCGACCGCGTCCACGTCGCCGGGCGCGACGCCCGCGAGGCGGAGCGCCTCGGGCACGGAGCGCTGCGGCCAGCCCCAGAAGAGCTTCTTCCGGCTGAGCCGCTCCTCGTTCACGCACGCGACGAGCCTGCCGTCGCGCACGACGGCCGCGCCAGCGTCGTGGCCCGCGTGAACGCCGAGCACGACCCGCGCGGGGCGGCTCTTCTCCTGCGGTCCGGCGGTGCGGCGTCCGATCATGCTTCCCTTCGGGGCAGGGGCCGGCCCCCTGGGGCGGGATCCCGGGCCCTTCTACTGAGATCGGCCGGCCGCGAGGAACTCCTCCAGCCGCGAGAGCCCGTGGTACGCCCACGCCTGACCCCAACGCATGTAAGGGATCCGGTTGGGTCCGAACCGGCCGCGGCGGAAGTAGAAGTAGCCCTCGGGCGCCTTGAGGTTCGCGAGCAGCCACCGCGTCACGCGCGCGAGGAGCCGCGGCGTCGGCGCGACGTCGGAGAGCTCGCACATCGTCACGAGCGCCTGCGTCGGGCAGTGGATGTCGAGCGGCCCCTTCCTGTCGTGGTAGTAGCGCGGCTCGCCGTCCACCTCGAAGAAGTGGTCGAGGAAGAAGCGGTAGCCCCGCGCGAGCGGCTCCATCGCCTCCTCGAGCCCGGCGTCCCGGATCACGTGGCGCAGCGCCTCGAGCACGAAGCCCGTGTGGAAGCTGTCGACCCATCGCTGGTACGGGGCCTCCGCGTACCACCACGCCCCGCTCGCGTGCTGGCGCCGGAGCGTCCACCGCGCCGCGCGGCGCGCGGTATCGAGGAGTTCCGCCTCGCCCGTCACGGCGCCGACGCGCGCGAGGAGCCCCGCGCCGAGCAGGCTCGCGTTGTGCACAAGGAGCCGGTCCCCGGGCGTGTAGCTGAAGCAGAAGGCGCCCTCCTCCTCCGTGCGCGCGAGGTCCCGCATCACGAACGTGCATGCGGAGCGCGCGACGGCGAAGTAGCGCTCCTCCTTGAGGAAGCGTGCGACATCGACCAGCGCGTGGGCGACGAACGCGGTGTTGACGACGGTCGGCGTCCCGCGCGGCAGGTAGAAGGCGCGGCTCTGCCAGGGGAACGGATAGCCCCAGCACGCGCCCTGGTGTCCGGGCGCGCGGAGCGTGAGCAGGAGCTCCGCGAGCGAGCGCGCCGCCTCCGCGTAGCGCTCGCCGCCGGTCGTCCGGCCGCGCCGCACGGTTCCCGCGAGCAGGAGGCCGAGCCCCTTCGGGTTGAGCGTCTTCCGGACGAGCAGCAGGGGGCGCAGGTTCACGGGGAGCCGCCTGAGCGCCTGCGTGAACGCGATCCGCGGCCACTTCGCGCCGAGCGAGAGCGCGCGGAGGATCGGGCTCTCCAGTGCGTCGTAGGGGTCGTAGCCCTTGAGGCCGTTCCTTCCGATCCACGCCTCGAGGGCGTCGAGGGCCGATTGCACGTCGGGAAGGGAGGGGGCTTCGGGGGCCGCCGCGGCGGGAACGAGGGGGGGTGCGGGGGCCTTCGGGGCGATCTTCGTCTTGAGCTTCAGCATGGCCTCAGGCAGAGGTAAAGGCGCGCCTCGCCCTTCAGGCGGGAGCGCGAGCATTCGAATGGACGTTCGCCGGCGAGCGGGTCCACCACGCGGAGCGACGCCTCGAGGACCTCGAAGCGCCGTCGCGCGAGCGCGAGGAGGCTTCCGGCCGTGAAGTGGTGCGGGTGCAGGACGTCGTTGTTGCGCTCGCCGAGGAGCGCGATACGCGCCGCGCGCAGCAGGAGCCACGCGGGCGCGTACACGTTGCAGGAGAGGAGCAGGACGCCTCCCGGCCGGAGCACGCGCGCGGCCTCGGCGAGGCAGCGCGCGGGATCCTGCACGTGGTCGATGACGTTCAGCGCGAGCGCGGCGTCGAAGGCGCCGTCGCCGTACGGAAGCTCCTCCGCGCGCGCCGCGACCGCGCGACGGCCCCCCGGGTGCTGCCGCATGAGCGGGTCGACCGCGTGCGCCCCGTCGAGGAGTGCGGGCAGGCCCGCGCCGCCGATCTCGAGGACGCGGCCGACGGCGACGCCGTGGAAGCGGAGCCACGCCGCGAGGAGCTCGCCCCGGCGCTCGAGATAGCCCCTCGGCGCGGCGGGGATCCGGCGCCACGCGTCCTTCTCCCGCGCCTGCGCCTCGTTCCAGCGCACGCGCGTGATCACGGCCCCCGCACCCCCCCGTGTTCCATCTCGCGGGACTCGCCCGTGCGCAGGCACTCCGCGGCGAGAAACATCGCCTCCGTGACCTCGAGCGCCGCGTCGATGTCGCCGGGGAGCGGCGCCCCCGCGCGGATCGCCTCGAGGAAGGCCTCCATCTCCTCGCGGTGGCCGCGGCCCTTGCCCTTCGCGATCGTCCTCCCGTTGAGCGTCGCGCGGCGGAAGTCGTCGATCCTCACGACCTTGCCGCCGCCGATCGCCTCGACCCACTCCTTCGGCGTCGAGCGGTCGCCGGCGCCCGTGTAGTGGATCGTCGCGGACGATCCGCCCGAGAGGTCGAGCGCGATCGCGACATCGCCGGCCGCGAAGACGCGGCGGATGCGCTCGCCGGTAAGGAAGAGGACGAAGTCCACGAAGTGGCAGACCTCGCCGAGAAGCCGGCCGCCCTGCGCGGGGTCCCTTAGCCAGTGGCCGGGCGGGAGCGGGCCCGCGTTGACGCGGTAGTGGACGAGGAGCGGCGCCTGCCGGCCGGAGAGCGCCTCGCGCGCGGCGAGGGCCGCGGGCGCGAAGCGCCGGTTGAACCCGACCATCAGCCGGCCGGGGGCCGCGGCGGCGGCCGCGCGGACGGCCTCGAGCTGCTCCGGCGTCGTCGCGAGCGGCTTCTCGACGAAGACGTGCTTCCCCGCCGCGAGCGCGCGGCAGACGAGGTCCGCGTGGCTGTCGTGGCGCGTCGCGACGACGATCGCGCGGGTGAGGGCGTCGCCGAGCGCGGACGCGGCATCGGTCGCGGCGGCGAGGAATCCGAACTTCCTCTGCGCCGCGCGCGCGCGGAGCCCGTCGGTCGCGACCACGTACCGGAGGCCCCCGGACCCCCTGAGATTCGGCAGAAGGAACCCCTGCGCGAAGGACCCGGCGCCCACGAACGAGATCCCGGGCTTCTCGCCCCCCGGCGCGAGCGGCGGCGGTTCCGCGATCGTCGTCACGATCCGCTCCGCGTCGCCGTAGCGGAGGAGGATGCCGACGCTCCGGCCCGGCGCGTCGCCGGTGACGAGCGCGTACGCCTTCCCCGCGTCCCGGATGTCGAACGTGTGCGTGGTGAGGAGCCGGAGGTCGAGCCGGCCGTCCGCGAGAAGGCCGAGGAACGCATCGAGGTTTCTCTGCTCCGTCCAGCGGACATACGGGAGCGGGTAGTCGATGCCCCCCTCCTCGTAGGACGGGTCGTAGCGGCCGGGGCCGTAGGAGCGCGAGAGGACGAGGTCGAGCTCCTTCCTGTAGAAGATCTCGCGGGGCACGTCGAGGCGGACGTTGCCGACGATGACGACGCGGCCGCGCTCGCGGCAGAGGGCGCCGGCGAGGTCGACGGGGTCGCTCTCCTTCGCGGACGCGGTGACGATCGCGGCATCGACGCCGTGGCCGTCGCCGAAGCGGAGCGCCGCGCCCTCGGGATCGTCGCGGCGCGCGAGCGCGAGGTCGGCGCCCGAGCGGCGGGCGAGGTCGACGAGGTCGTCCGCGAGGTCGATCGCGAGGACGCGGCAGCCCGCGGCCTTGAGGATCTGGACGGTGAGCTGGCCGATGAGGCCGAGGCCGATCACCGCGACCTTGTCGCCGAGGCCCGTGCCCGCGCGCCGGACGCCCTGGAGCGCGATCGCGCCGACGGTCGCGTAGGCGGCGTCTTCGAGCGGGACCCCGTCGGGGATCTTCGCCGCGAGGTTCCGGGGCACGAAGGCGACCTCGGCGTGGCTCGCGTATCCCGAGCCGGCGCAGGCGACGCGGTCCCCCGGCCGGAGCCCCAAGGCGCCCTCGGCGACGGCCGCGACGTACCCGGCGGAGCTGTAGCCGAGCGGGAGCGGGGTGTCGAGGCGGTTCCGGACCATCCTCCAGGTCTCGAGGAGCCCCTCGCGGCGGGCGACGGCCACCACGCGCCGGACGAGATCGGGCCGGCTCGCCGCCTTGCCGAGGAGGCCCATGCGCGCGGTCGAGACGGTCGTGCGCTCGGTGCCGGCGCTGATGAGGGAGCAGGCGGTGGCGACGAGGATGCCGCCCGGCCGGAGCGCCGGGAGGGGGACGTCGACGAGCCCGAGCTCGCCGCTCCGGTAGTTCTGCTGGACCTGCTGCATGGACGGACCGAATCCTCGGGCATAGACAGAGAAGATCGGCTCGCTCGCGTACGCTCCCGCACGGGCGGGCGCGCCTCTATCGCCTCGTGTTCGGCTCGCCGCGGCCTGCAACGCGGGCTTCGGGCTCCGGGCGGCGCTTCGCCCCGCGCCGCCCTCCGCCTCCGGGCCGGGCGCCTGATAGGTGTCGTGTTGCGACCCGCGCAGATCGAGGAGTACCGTCGCATGACGGTCGCGGAGCGGCTGCGGCTCACGATCGAGCTCACCCGGTTCGCCGAGGACGCCCTGGCCGCGCTCCCGCGTGACGAGCGCGAACGCAGGCTTCGCATCCTCCTCGAGCAGAAACGTGCGTTCGGCGACCGTGTCGTGCGGAGGCTCGCCTCGGCCTGACCGAAGAGCCCCCGATCGTACGCGCCCTCAGGTCCCTCCTCGCGTTCCTCGCGTCCCAGCGGATCGATTACAATGGGCGGAATGGCGATCCGCACCATCGCCCTTCCCCGCCCCACGTTCGACCTCAACCTGCAGGTGGCGACGGGCGAGGCGGAGGCCAGGACCCTCGCGCAACGGGCCGTGCGCCAACGCCATGCCGTGGACGAGCCGCATCTGAAGGGCTTCGTGGACCACTTGCGGCGTACCTCCGCGAGTGGGCGGAACGGCTCGACATCCTGGAGCGGCTCGCGGAGGCGCGGAGGACGTAGGGCCCTCCCGAAGCGCCGGACGCGAGCCGACCTAATGGATAGAGGACCCGCCCTTGGCGGTGCGGCGGTCTCATGCGTACGCTCGCCGTCGTCACGAACATCCCGACCCCCTACCGGGTACCTCTGTTCAACGCGCTCGCCGAGGCGCTCCCGGAGCAGGGCTGGAAGCTCCACGTCCTCTTCGGGTCGGCCGGGAACGACCGACGCCGGTGGTCGGTCCCCGAGGAGGGGTTCCGGTTCCCCCACGAGTTCCTCTCGGGCTGGAACCTCCGCCTCGGCACCGAACGGATCCTGAACACCTACGGCGGGCTCGGCGACGCGCTGAGGCGGATCCGCCCCCACGGCGTCATCTGCACCGGCTACTCCGCGGGAACGGTCGCGGCCTCGCGCTACGCGAAGAGGCACGGCATCCCCGTCGCGATCTGGTCGGGCACCGTCCCGGGCCCCCTCGAGCGCGAGTGGTGGCGCGTCCTCCTGCGGCGCTGGCTCGTGCGGAAGAGCGACGGGTTCCTCGCCTACGGCTCCCTCGCGCGCGAGTACCTCCTGTCGCTCGGCGCGGACCCGGGCCGGATCCACATCGCGTGGAACACGGTCGACACCGACCGGTTCCTCGCGCTCCCCCTCCCCCGCAGCCCCCTCCCCTCCGAGCCGCTGCGCCTGCTCACGGTCGGATACCTCGAGCGGAGGAAGCGGGTCGATCTCGCGATCGAGGCCGTCGCCGCCTGCGCGCGGCACGGCTCCGATGTCGAGCTCGAGGTCGCGGGCGACGGCACCGAGCGGCCGGCGCTCGAGGCGCTCGCCCGCGAGCGGGGGGTCGAGGGGCGCGTGCGCTTCCTCGGCAACGTCGCGTACGAGGCGATGCCCGCGCTCTACGGCCGCGCTCACGGGTTCCTCTTCCCCACCGGGAGCGACATCTGGGGGCTCGTGCTCGTCGAGGCGATGGCGGCCGCGAAGGCGTGCGTCGCCTCGGTGCATGCCGGCGCGACGCGCGACCTGATCGCCGACGGCGTGACCGGCTACGCGGTGGATTTCGGGAGGACGGAGGCCGTCGCGCGGCGGCTCGCGACGCTGCGTGACGAGGTCCCGCGCCTCGGCGAGGCGGCGCGCGCGCGGGTGCGGCAGGGCTTCACGCTCGAGAAGAGCGGCGAGGGCTGGCGGGAGCTGGTCGCGGGATGGTAGGGAGGCCGAGGCCGCTCGGGATCGCGTTCCTCGCGCCGCGACCGCCGCCCGTCATGGGCCCGACGATCGCGACCGAGATCGTGCTCTCGGGGCCGGTCCCCCCCGACCTCCGCCTTCACCACATCGACACGTCCGACCAGCGCGCGATCGAGACCCTCGCGCGGATAGACCTTACAAATATATGGAACGCGCTGCGCACGGCCGCGCGGCTCCTCTGGACGATCGTGCGGCACCGGCCGCGTCTCGTGTACGTCCCGATCACGCAAACGCGGCTCGGCTACCTGCGTGACAGCGTCTACCTGGCGATCGCCTGGGTCTTCCGGCGGCGGATCGTGATCCACCTGCGAGGCGGGGACTTCGCGGGGTTCGCGGGGCGGAGCGGGCCGTTCCTGCGCGCGTGGCTCCGGTGGAGCCTCCGGCGCGTGGACGGCGTCATCGTGCTCGGCGACTGCCTCAGGGGGATGTTCGAGCCGTTCGTGCCCCGGGAGAAGATCCACGTCGTGCCGAACGGCGAGGACTTCCCGGAGTTCGACGGGCGTCCCCGCGACTACCGGGCGCGCGCCGGGTTCCACGTCGTCTACCTCGGCAACCTGATGCCCGTGAAGGGCGCGGGCGACCTCCTGCAGGCGATCCCGTCGGTGCTCGCACGCCATCCCGGCACGCGATTCACGCTCGCGGGCGAGTGGTGCGACGCAGGCTTCCGCGAGTGGGCGCTCGGCTTCGTGCGCAGCCGGGGCCTCGAGGGGCGCGTGCGCTTCCCGGGGCTCGTCGACCGCGAGCGCAAGGCGGAGACGCTCAGGGACGCGGACATCTTCGTCTTCCCGAGCACGCGCGAGGGGCACCCGTGGGTGATCGTCGAGGCGCTCGCCGCGGCGCTGCCGATCGTCTCGTGCGACGCGGGCTGCATCCGCGAGAGCGTGCTCGACGGGAGGAACGGCCGCATCGTGCCGATGCGCGACCCCGACGCGCTCGCGCGCGCGATCAACGAGCTGCTCGCGGACCCGGAGAGACTCCACGCGATGGCGCTGGAGAGCCGGCGCCACTACCTCGGCAGGTTCACGCGCAGCGACTTCCGCCACGCGCTCTTCGATGCGATGCGGGGGGCGGGGGGGGCAGGATGCGCGTAGTCCTCGCGGCGGGCAAGCGCGGCCACTACTACCTTACCGCCCGGGCGCTCCGGAAGGAGGGCGTGCTCGAGCGCTTCGTGACGGGCCTCTACTTCGACGCGCGGACGCCGTGGCAGCGCGCGCGCTCGCGGAGCGACCCGGAGCTCAGGGGCGCTCCGGTCGTGAGCCTCTGGCCGCTCGAGGGGCTCTACGCCGCCGCATCCTCCGCGTTCGGGAGGCGCCGCGCGATCATGCGTGCCTACAACGCCGCGTTCGACCTCGCGACGATCCCCTTCCTGCGCGGCGGCGACACGTTCCACGTGGCGAACACGTACGCGCTCCGGAGCGGCGCCGCGGCGCGGCGCGCGGGGATGCGGGTGGTCCTCGACCAGCAGAGCGTCCACCCGCTCTACCGCCGCGAGGCGATCCGCCACGCGTACGGGCGCCTCCGGTCCCCCCCGCCCCCCTTCGACAGCCGCACCGACGAGCGCATCGCCCGCGAACTCGAGCAGGCCGACCTGATCCTCGCGCCGTCGCGCTTCGTCTTCGACGAGAACGTGCGCGCGGGGATCCCGGCGGAGCGCCAGCGCGTGGTGCCGCTCGGCGTCGACACGGAGCTGTTCCGCCCGATGCCGCGGGTGCGCCAGGCGGGCGAGCCGCTGCGGGTGCTCCTCGCGGGCGGGATCGCGCCCGCGAAGGGCGTGGTCGACCTGCTCGAGGCCGCGCGGCGGGTAGAGGGCCGCGTCCGGGTGACGCTCGCGGGCCGGATCGCGCCGGGGATGCATGAGCACCTCGCGCCCTACGTCCACCTCTTCGACCACCTTCCGCCGATGCCGCAGGAGGATCTCGCGCGCTGCTACCACCGCGCGGACGTCTTCTGCCTGCCGTCGTACTTCGAGGGCTCGGCGCTCGTCGTGGCCGAGGCAATGGCGAGCGGGCTCCCGTGCGTGGTCACGGCGACGGCGGGCTCGGCCGTGAGGCACGGTCGCGACGGGCTCGTCGTCCCCGCTGGCGCTCCGGCGGAGCTCGTGGCGGCGCTCGAGGCGCTCGCGGGCGACCCGGCGCTCCGTGCCCGCCTCGGCGCCGCGGCGCGCCGCACTGCCGAGGCCTGCGACCTCGCGTCGTACGGGCGCCGGCTCGTCGAGGCCTACGGCGGATCCCAATGCGCCCGCGCCGCTGCGACCGCCTGACGGTTGACCGATAGCTACTTGTATGTGGCTGCGCCGCTCCCCCGATGTCCTTGCCGAGTACCGCGAAGCCGCGGACGCGGGCTTCTGGGAGCGGCAATGGAGCCGGACCGACCTCGCCGACTACCTCGCGCGGTACCGCGGCGGGCGGCTCGGCTACTTCGACGCGCCGTTCCGCCGCCACCTGCCGAAGGACGCCCCCGTGCTCGAGGCCGGCTGCGGGCGCGCGCAGTACGTGCTCGCGCTCTCGCGGCTCGGCTACGACGTCTTTGGCGTCGAGTACGCGGAGGACACCGTGCGCGCGGTGCGCGAGCTCGAGCCCTCGCTCCAGGTGACGGCCGGCGACCTGCGCGCGCTCCCCTTCCCCGACGGGTTCTTCGGCGGCTACATCTCGCTCGGCGTCATCGAGCACTACTGGGGGGGGCCGTCGGCCATCCTCTCGGAAGCCCGGCGCGTGCTGCGAAGGGGCGGCGTCCTCCTGCTCTCGGTCCCGCACTATAGCCCCGGCCTCCGGCGGCTGGTCGAAGGGCGCGGGGTCGGTGCCGCGGAGGAGCGCGAGGACTTCTACCAGTTCTACTTCTCGCGCCCGGCCATCGAGCAGGTGCTCCGGTCGCACGGGTTCGCCCCCTTCGACGCGTTCTACTACGACGCGCTCTACGGCGCGAAGCGCGCCTACCCGGCGTTCCTGAGGATGTACGAGAGGAGCCGGCTCTTCCGCTACTCGATGACGCGGCTCAACCGTCTCGCGCTGCCCCAGGCGCTGCTCAAGCGCTTCTCGCACATGGTGCTCATCGCCGCGCGGAAGGCGTAGTCACGCGGTCGGCGTCGCAACGGGCGGCGCGCCGAGCGCATCGAGGAAGGAGTCCGCCACCCGCTCGACCGTGTAGCGCTCGCGCGCGAAGGCCGCGACGTGGTCCGCCATGCGAGCATAGCCCGCCGGATCGGCGAGCAGGTCGCGGAGGTGCGACGCCAACTCGTCCACGGTCGCCGCCGCGCGGCCGAGCCCGTGCTCGCGGAGGATCCCGTCGGGGTCGATCCCGAGCGAGAGCACGGGGACGCCCCGCAGCCACGCCTGGATGAACGTGTTCGGGAACCCCTCCCCGCGAGGCGGGGAGGTGTTCACGAGGACCGCGGCGCGGTCGAACCATGAGAGCGTCTCCTCGAACGGGATCCTCCCGAGGCGCTCGACGTTTTTCGGAAGCGCCGAGACGACGCTCGCCTGGTACGCCGCGTCCGAATGGCCGCCGGCCATCACGAAGCGCACGGGCACCCCCTCGAACCTCCGCGCGAGGTCGCCGAGGAGCTGCGGCCGCTTGCGGGGGCCGAGCGTGCCCGCCCAGAGGACGATCGCCCCCCGCCGGCGGGCCTCGGCGTCCGGTAGCGTCGCGGGCGGTTCGTGGCCGCTCGGCAGCCGGAACGAGTCGAGGCCGAACGCCGCCTTGAGGTCCCGGCGTTGCGTCTCGTTCTGCGTGAACGCGTGCGTGAGGCAGCGCATGCCGAGCTGCCGCATGACGTCCGCGACCGCCGCGTCGGCGAGGAAGACGAGCGACTTGAGCGCACCCGGGGCCTTCGCGCGGTTCGCCTCGACCTGCCGCTTCAGGTGGAGCCAGCGGCGAGGGATCGAATCGCCCGTGCAGACCCACGAGAACGCCTTCTTGTGGCGGCGCGCGTAGAGCCCGATCACCCCGGTCGTCTCGGACGTCATTCGCTGGACGACGAGATCCGGGTCGATCTCCCTGAGCGCGCCGTACCAGCGCAGGCTGTTCCTCCACCGGAGGTGCTCGCGGTACGGAAGCCAGCGGATCGTGACGCGGTCGAGCCGCTCCGTCGTGCCGGCCTTCCCGCGCACGCTCATCGCGACGTAGTGGACGTCGAAGCCGCGGCGCGCGAGCTCCTTCGCGAGGAGCCACGCCTGCACCTCCGCGCCGCCGCCCCGCATCTCCGTGATATGGAAGGGCATCACGAAGCAGATGCGGCGAATGGGACTGCAACTAGCCTCAGGCACGGGAGAAGAGCGTGAGGTAAGCATCGATCGTCTCCTCCGCGCCGAAGGTCGCCTTCGCGAACCGGGCGCAGCGCGCCCCCATCGCGGCCCGGAGCGCGTCGTCCGAGAGCAGCGCCCGCGCGCCGGCGAGAAGCCGCGCCTCGTCCCCGCGCGCGCAGAGCCCGAGGCCCTCGCCCTCGATCCAGCCGTTCGGGTCGTGGTGGAGCGAGAGGACGGGCGTGCCGTGGAGCCACGCCTGGATGAACGCGTTGGGGAGCCCGTCCGCCTCGACGCGGCTCGTGCTCACGAAGAGGGAGGCGCGAGCGTAGAGCGCGTGGGACTCCTCGAACGGGACCGCGCCGAGCAGCCGCACGTTCGGGAGCGGCGGGGCGAGGGCCGTGAGCTCCCGGAAGGCGTCGACGGGCGTCCCGCCGCCGAGGAGGAAGGTCCAGCGGGAGAGGTCCGCGCATCCTTTCGCGAGATCGAGGAAGAGCCCGGGCTGCTTCGCCGCCGAGAGGCTCGCGAGCCAGAGGACGCAGGGGTCCTTGGCCCCCGGAGCCCCCTCCTTTCCCTCGAAGAGGGAGGGAAGCACGAGCCCGTCGCGCCCGAAGTTCCTCCGGAGCCGGTCCGCCTGCGTGCGCGTCTGCGTCACGATCCCGGTCGCCCGTCGGATGCCGTCGTGCACGAGCAGGTCGCGCGCCGCCGCGAGCGGGTAGAGCAGCGCCTTGCGAAGGGTCGAGCGGCGCGACGCGCGGACGCGCTTCACGTGCTTCCAGTGGTCGCACGCGTCCTCGCCGTTGCTCCCCCACACGAAGCGGCTGCCGTGCGAGCGCGCCCAGCGCGCCGCGACCCACGTGAGGTGCGAACGGCCGCGCTGGTAGAGCGCGTCGGGACGGATGCGGTCGAGCGCCTCCCGGTAGTCGTTCAGGTCGCGGATCCACGAGACGGCCGTGACCGGGCGCTCGATCCAGTGGAAGCGGATGTCGTCCGGCAGCTCCCCGAGCGCGTTCCGGTCGCGGGTGAGCGCGAGGTAGTGCACCTCGTGGCCCCGTTTCCGGAGCGCGGACGCGAGGTGGAACATCTGCACCTGCGTGCCGTTGACCGCCACCGCGGGGTCGAAGAGCCAGGAGTCGGCGAGGATCGCGATGCGCATGTCAGATGAGCGGCAGGTAGACCTCCCGCATCCTCGCGGCCACGTGGTCCCAGGTGAGGTGCGCGACGGACGCGCGGATCGCGGCGCGGCGCCCGTTGAGCTCGCGGCGGCGGGACGAGAGCTCGACGAGGACGGTGGCGAGCGCCTCGGGCGTCTCCTCCTCAACAACGTACCCCGACTCCTCGGTCAGCACGTCCCGCACGCCGTGGCGCCCCGTGACGAGCACCGGGGTGCCGCAGGCGAGCGCCTCGAGCGCGGCGTTGCCGAAGGACTCGACGTACGAGACCGAGACGTAGAGGTCGGCGGCGCGGTAGAGGTGCACGAGCTCCGGCGCGGGCGGCTCGCCCTGCCCGGTGACCGTCCCCGCGAGGAGCACCATGTCCTCGACGCCCGCGCGCTTCGCGGCGGCCGCGAGCTTCTCCCTCGGCCCCACGCTCACGCAGCAGAGGTGCGGCGCGTCGCGGCGCGCGATCGCGAGCGCGCGGAAGAGGAGGTCGGTCCGCTTGACGGGGCTCGCGCGGCCGACGCTGAGCACGACGAACCGGTGCGGCGAGAGGCCGAGCGTCGCGCGCCGGTCCTCGTGAGGCACGGCGCCGATCTCGCCGTGGGCGACGCCGTTCGGCACGATCACGACCTTCGCGGGGTCCGCGCCGAGCTCGAGGAGCAGGTCCCGGTTCATCCGGCAGAGGGCGACGATCCGGTCGGCGCGCCGGACGACGTCGCGGATCCGCGCGTCGCGCGCCGGGTCGAGCCGCGCGCCGTAGCCGATCTCGGGCACGACCTGCACGTCGGCCCCCTGCGCGGACACGACGACCGGGATCCCGTGGCGCCGCGACGCGACGACGGCGCGCTCGCCGCCCCCGTGGAGCATCGGGCCAAAGAGCAGGTTGATCCGCTCCTTCACGACCATCCGCTCCACGTTCCGCCGGCGCAGGTAGGAGGTGAGGACCGAGAACGAAGGCGAACGGTAGTGCCGGTAGGGGTAGGAGAATCCGGGAGGCAGGAACGCGGGACCGGTCGATGCGACGGCGACGCGGACCGACGGCTGGTTCTGGAGCGCGCGCGAGAGAAGGTGGTTCGAGAACTCCATCCCGCCGAGGTTCGGGTAGTGGTTCTCCGTCACGAGGCCGACGCGGATCTCCGTCATGCCGGCACCGCCGCCGCCTCCGAGAGGCCGATGGGCTCGACGTCGTACCGCGCGCGGAGGGCGTCGAGGTAGGCGTCGAGCTGCTCCAGGAACCGGTCCACCTCCTCCTCTGTCGCGTGGTAGGGGCTCGCCCCGGCCGTCGCCTCGTTCGTGTGGAACATCATGCAGAGGAAGAGGTCGCCGTCCCCCGCCCGCCTCGCCAGGTAGTCGGTCGCCCGGAGCATCGCTTCCGCGCCCGTGAAGGAGGGCCGGAGCCATGCGGGGCGCAGCGGCCCGCTGACGGCATTGAGCAGCGCGCCCTGCCACCGCCGGAAGGGGTCGATCCGCCGCCGGATCGCCCGCGGGAGGAGGTCCCACCAGGCATTGACGAGCGTGACCGGGGCCTCGACGATCGTCATCGCGCCGGGACGCCGGACGTCGTCGCGCGACGGATGGTAGGGCTGGTCGGGCGCGCCGAGATAGCTGACGCCGCCCTTCTCGCTCCGCCACCACACGTGCGGCGTCACGCTCGAGTCCACGAGGTAACCGAGCTGCTCGAGGAACCGGAGCGTCCGCCGGCCGAGTCCGTACCGGCCGGCCCGGAACGACGTCGGCGGCCGTCCGAACCGCTTGCAGAAGAGCGCCGTGAGGTTCAGGAGCTTCTCGTACTCCACGAACGGAGGCAGCTCGCCCTGGAACGCGTCCGTCCGCTGGGCCTCCATCGAGGCGCGCGGCTCGATGAACTCCGCGTGGAGGTGCGTGCCGAGCTCCGCGCTGCCCTCCATGCCCCGGAAGAGGGCGACGCAGGCGTCGTCGCGCAGCACCTCCGGGCTCAGCAGGTAGGTCGGCCGCACGCCGTGCCTCTCGAAGAGCGGCTGGAGCCGCTCGGGCACGCCCTCGACGACGTTCCGGAAGCTGAGAGGGTGGCGCACGCGCCACTTCGGGCCCTTGTCGCACTCCGTGTCGAGGCTGATGGCGAGCCTGGCCTTCATCGCGCTGCGGCCTCCCTCGTCTTCGCGAAGACCGATTCGAGGAAGTGAACGGCGCGCCCGTACGTCGTCACCCGGTTCTTCACGACGAGCTTCGTGCGGGACCGGACACGGGTCGTCCATTTGGACTTGTAGTCGGCCTCGCCGCGCATGAAATCGAACTCCTTCACGCCGCGCGCATGGCAGTCGCGCAGGATCTCGTGGATGAGCAGACGCGACGGGTAGAAGTGGGCCGCCTCCGGGTCGAACGCCATGTTCCACGCGTGGTAGGTGCCGCGATCCTCGAATCCGAGCATGTACGCGATCGCGCGGCCGCGGTGCCGGAGCCAGTACGCGCGGAACCGCCCGCGAGGCGTGTGGTGGCGGATCACCTCGTCGAGGAAGGCGCGCCCGCGAGGGTCGGCGAGGAGGCTCGCGCGGCCCATCTCGAGCTGGCGCGCCGCGTGGATCGGCGCGGCCTCCGCGAGCACGCGCCGGGGGTCCCAGGAGGTCGAGGCCTCCACCTCGTAGCCGCCCGCGCGGGCGAGCCGGTTCCGGGCGAGGTTGATGTTCTTGCGGACGAACCGGCGGCTCGTGTCCGCCATCACCTGGTCCCAGGGCCGGGCGAGGTCGACGTGGTAGTAGCGCCCCTCGGCCCGCGCGTAGTCGACGCCCCTCCCGTCGAGCCAGGCGCGCAGCGCGCCGGCGGGCTCCCCGCCCGCGAGGTTGTCGAGCACGAGCGCCTCCCAGCGCCATCCATCCTCGAAGAGCCAGGTGAGCGCGGCGGAGAGGACGTCCCCCGCGCGCTCGGGCGGCGCGAGCACGGCCGCGTAGTCCGCGTGCAGGTCCGCGAGGAACCGGACGCTGCGGTAGGGCAGGAGGCTGCGCCTGCGGCCGTCGACATACATCAGCGGCACGATGCCCGCGACGTCGGCGCCCTCGCGGGCGACGAGGAGGAGCGGCGTGAAGCCGCAGCCGAGATGTCGGAGCCAGGCGGCCACGTGCTCGGGGTCGTGCTGGAAGGTGGGCCAGGTCGCCTCGGCCTGGAGGCGACGCCACGCCGCGGCGAGGTCGCCCTCGAGCCGGAAGCCGAACCGGGGATCGATCGCGATCACGTCTGCCTCCGCGCGAGGACATAGCCCGCGACCGGCCAGCCGCGCACGATCGAGCGCTCCTCGGCCGAGAGCACCCGCACGCGCAGGACGAGATAGAGCGCGATCCCGACGAGGACCTGCGCCAGCAGGGTGATGCCGTCCGGCCAGGGAGCCACGACGGCGACCGCGGCGACGACCGCGGCCATCGCGCCCCCCGCGAGGAGCGATCTCCCGATCGCGCGCAGGAACACCGGCTCCCCTCCCACCGCGGCATGCGCCGCGCGCAGCGTCAGCAGGCCGGACACGAGCGCCGCGGCGAGGCAGCCCGCCGCGAGCCCGTTCGCCCCAAAGATGCTGCCGCCGAGGGCGAGGAAGGCGACGGCGGAAAGGGTCTCGGCCGCCGTGATCCGCATGACCGCGCCCGATCGGCCGGCCGAGAGGATCACGCAGCGGAGCAGGTGCTCGAACCCCTTGATCAGCCCGACGCCCGCGAGCATCACGAGGAACGTGGCCGCCGCGGACCACGCCTCGCCGTACGCGAAGGGCACGAACGTGGTCGCCACGGCGGCGAGGCCGAGCATCGCGGGGACGTAGACGAGCCCGAGCCCCAGCATGCTCGCGTAGGCCTTGCGCCGGAACGCCGCGCGGTCTCCGTGGAAGATCGACAGCGCGGGCAGGAGCACGGTGGTGAGGACCGCCTGGACCTGCTGCGCGGGCACGACCGCCAGCCCGAAGGCGATGCGGAAGCAGCCGAGCGTCTCGGCGCCCGCGTACCTGCCGATGAGGATCGGCGCCGTGTTCTGCGACGCGAACGTGAACATGTTCGATCCGAGGAGGTGCAGGCCGTAGCGCAGGTGCTTCCCGACGCCGGCGAACGAGGGGCGGACGGGGCGCCACCGCGCGACCCGCCAGATGCTGACCGCGAAGACGAGCCGCTGCACCATCGGCCGGATCACGAGGGACCACACGCCGAGTCCCGCGAAGGCGGCCGCGACGGCGACGACGTTCCCGACGAGGGAGGCGGCGACCTCATGGGAGGAGTACTCGCGGAATGCCATGCGCTTCCGCAGCAGGACCTGCGGGAACGCGAGGCTCGTCAGGAGGAGCACCCACGACAGCACCGCGACGACCGAGGTCAGCCCCGGCTCGTGGAAGAACTCCGCCGCGAGCGGCGCGGCGAGGCAGCACGCGAGGGAGACGGCCAGGTTGATCCCGACGTGGACGACGAAGAGCGCGCTGACCTGCGCCTCGCTGATCTCCTGGTCCTGGATCACCGCGGCGCCGAACCCCACCTGGGAGAACGACTGCACGAACTGGGTGAACAGGAGCGCCATCGCGACCAGGCCGAAGTCCGTCGTCGTCAGCAGGCGGGCGAGCAGGATCGTGAAGAGGACCTGCGTGATCTGCTGCGTGCCGGCGACGCCCGAGCGCCAGAGGAGGCCGCTGACGACGCGCTCCCGGAACGTGCTCACGCCCCCCCCTCCCCGTCGCGTGCCACGTCGACCGCGGCGGCCGCTTCCCGCTCGCTGTGGATGCGCACCGCGACCGCAAGCCCCACGAGGCAGAAGAGGAACCACTGGAAATTGCTGTAGGTGAGCGGCGTCGCGGTCATCCAGGCGGCGCCGGAGCCGAAGAGGACCGCCACGACGAAGTGGAGGAAGAGCTTCCGCTCGGGATCGGACTCCTGCTTCGACCAGCGGTAGATCGTCCAGAGGACCCATGCCACGAGGCCCAGGGTGTAGAGGCCGAGCACCGGGCCGAGGTCGCCGAGGAGCTGGATGAACTGGTTCTCCGGGTCGCCCCACGTCCCGTGCACGCCGAGGCACTGGTCCATGCGCTCCATGTCGAGGAATCGGCCGACGTAGAAGCGCCACTGGTTGGGCCGCCCCGACGCGAACGCGATCGGGTCCTGGTCCCCCTGGAGGATCGCGATCTCGCGCCACCAGCGCTGCTGGACGCGGTCCACCTGGGAGAGCCCGACGAGGAGGACGAGGAGCATGCCGATGAACGCGAACTTGCGGCGCAGGAAGAGGAACGTCGCCGTGGAGACGAACGCGACGCCCGCGAGCGCGTTGTGGAAGGTGAGGTACACGAGGCGGCCGAACATCGCGGTCGAGAGCAGCAGCCCGAGGATCCAGACGGGCCGCCAGCGGCGCATCCAGCCGAGGGAGAGCAGGAAGAGCGAGATGAGCATCGACATGCAGCCGACCACCGCCGGCGTGACGACGTCGTGGTAGAAGGCCTTCATGCGGACGACGCCGTGGTACTCCATGGCGAGCCGCTCGCCGTAGCCGTAGAAGATCGCGGCGACCGGCACGGCGCCGAGCAGCCAGAGGCGCAGCAGCTTCCACGCCCGCTCGAAGTCGGTCACGACCATGACCGTGAGGAGGAAGATCGGGACGCCGCAGGTGTACCGGAGGGTGTTCTCGAGGACCACGAGGGTCTTGCCGCCGACCGCGATGAAGACCGCCGCGGAGCCCCAGACGATGGTCGCCCAGACGAGCACCGGACGCGTCAGGGGCAGGTGTAGGAAGCGCGGTCGCGCGAGGAAGATCGAGATCAGGACCGCGACGGGCACCCCCGCTCCGAGGAAGTCGAGGACGCTGAATCCGTAGACGCGCTGCTCCCAGAACATCTCGAAGCTGAATCGCGTGAAGACGAGGAGCGCGAGAGCGGGGACCGGGCGCAGGATGATGATCGAGAGCGCGCCCAGGAGCACGAACAGCGCGATGGCGGCGGGTGCGGACCCCTGGTGCGCGAGCCAGACCGCGACGAGTCCGGCGGCGCCGGCCGGGACCCAGAGGAACGGGACCAGCGGATGGAGGGCGCGGGTTTGCATGCGCGAACGGCAGGTCTGGCCGCCGGTTCCGGGCAGACCCCAACCACCCGGTGCCCGAGCGGACCATGCACCGGCCGCCTCCCTCGTACTATCGGCTGGGAAGCGCGATCCGTCGCACCCTCGGTCCCCCGCGCCCCCCCGATTCCTCAGGCCGCGGCGTCGAGGAACTCCCGGGCCCACGCCTCGAGCACGAGCAGCTCGTAGATCAGTAGATACCGGTGGGACCGGCCCGCGCATTCGTCGTCGAGCAGGCGCCGGACGGCCATGGGGTCGAACCAGCCGCGCCGGCCGAGCGACCCGGGCGACAGGTACTCGTCGAGGAGCGGCTTCAGCGGCCCCTTGAGCCACCCCTGGACGGGGGCACCGAAGCCCGCCTTGCGGCGCGCGAGGATCTCCCTCGGCACGAAGCCCGTGGCGGCGCTCCGGAGCAGGCGCTTGCCTCGGCGGACGCCCGCGGGGAGCCGCTCCGCCGCCTCCAGCACCGTGTTGCCGAGGAGCGGCACGCGAACCTCCTTCGACTCCGCCATCGAGCCCTTGTCCGTATAGAGGAGGTTGTGGCAGGGGAGGAACTGCTCCACCTCGAAGCGGAACGAGGCGTCGAGGTCGCCACCCGCGGGCCGGGTCAGCAGCAACCGCTCGTGCGGGGGCCCGTTCAGGCGCCCCCGGAGGGCGGGGCCGAGGAGCCCGCTCCGCTCCTCGGGCGCGAGATAGGAGAGGAAGCGGACGTGCCGGGCCGCCCACGGCAGGCCGGCGGCCGACCCGAACTTCGCGGCGTTCCGCCCCCAGCGCCCGAGAAGACCCGCGTGCGGCAGCAGCCGCTGGGCCGTCTCCAGCAGCGGTCGCGCGCACCCCGGCAGGTAGCGCGACAGCTCGAGCGCGCGGAACCGCGGGTAGCCGCCCCAGAGCTCGTCCCCCCCCATGCCCGAGAGGAGCACTTTCTCCTCCGCGCGGGAAGAGAGCGCGATCGTCGCGATCGCGGCCGGGTCGCCCACCGGCTCCTCGATCGCCCGCACCGCCCTCAGGAACCGCTCGGTCGAGAACTCGAGCGGCACCTCGACCAGCTCGATCCCCCGCGCCTGCGCCGCGAGCCGGGCGTAGCGCGTCTCATCCCGCACGATGTCGTTCGAGAGGTCGCGCCGCGGGAAGGCGAGGGTGTAGGCGCGCCGCACCGTGCCCTCCGGAAGCGCGCAGGCGATGAAGCTCGAGTCGAGGCCGCCCGAGAGGAGGAGGCCGACCGGGACGTCGGAGACGAGCTGGCGACGCACGTCGCTGACGACGGCCTCGCGCACGGCGACGGGGTCGGCGCGACCGGACACGGGGCTCGGCGCCATGCGCCAGTAGCGCGAGGAGCGCGCGTTCCCGTCGCGGAGCTCGAGCGCCGTGCCGGGGGGCAGCCGGAGGATCCCGGAGAAGGCGGTCTCCGGCCCCGGATTCCAGAGGAACGTCGCGTGGACGTCGATCGCCTCCGGGTTCGCGGCGGCGCGCACGCCGAGCGCGAGGAGCGCGCGGATCTCCGAGGCGAACACGAACGCGTCCCCGAGCCGCGCGTGGTAGAGCGGCTTGATCCCGAGCCGGTCGCGGGCGAGCAGGAGCGTCCGCCGTCGCGGGTCCCAGCGGGCGAGCGCGAACATCCCGTCGAAGCGCGTGAGCGCCGCCGCCCCCTCCCGCTCGAGGGTCGCGAGGGCGACCTCGGCGTCCGACCGGGTGCGGAGCCGGCCCGGCGGCAATGCGGCCGCGAGCTCCCTGAAGTTGTAGATCTCTCCATTGCAGACGAGGATCGACCCGTCCGCGCCCCGCATGGGCTGGTGGCCGTGCTCGAGGTCGAGGATCGCGAGGCGGCGGAACCCGAGCACGCAGTCGCCGTCCTCGAAAAACCCCTCGGAGTCGGGGCCCCGGTGCGAAAGGCGGAGCGCGGCCGCCCGCACGCGCCCCCCGAAGCGGCTTTGTGCCCCGGGAGCGACGACGCCGACGAAACCGCACATGGGCTTCCCATGGGATCGGCAGGGGGTCGGGGGGCGGCGCAGCGGCAGGGGCCGTCAGGCGATCCCGTGCCGCTCCTTCCAGGCCATGACGGGGACGAGCCGGAGGGCCTCCACCTCGTCCGGAAGGGCCTCGGCGAGGAGATTCGCCTCGGCCGACTCCCGCGCCTCCTCGAGCCGACGCGCCCGCCACGCCCGCCCCTCGGGCGACGCGAACGCGAATGCCTCGGCGCTCTGGAATCCGATCTTCCTGAGCCGCCAGTAGCCCTCGTCGAGCGACCGGCGCGCGGCCTCGCGGAGGATGTACTTCGTCCGGCCGTCGCGGAGCTTCCAGCGGGTGTCGAGGGAGAGGGCGACGGAGACCACTGCGTCGTCCCAGAACGCGGGCACGGGGAACAGTCCGAGCTCCTGCTGCAGCTCGGCGGGGTGGTGGAAGAACATCTCCGGGCACATCTGCACGCCGAGCCACGTGAAGAAGAGGCCGAAGTCCCCCTCCCCCACCCTGCGCACGAAGCTCTCGCGGTGGCGCGCGATGGCCAGATCGTAGATCCGGCGCTCGTAGCCCTCGTGGTAGCGGCCCACGCGGCCGAGGCCGCGCTCCGCGTAGGGCGGGATGCCGCGCCGCCAGTTCTCGAAGTGGAGGCCGGCCTTCCTGAGCTCGTTCGACGGCAGGCGCCCGAGGGCCGGTGCCACGAGCGAAAGGAGCCCGTGCCGCTCCAGCCACCCGTACACCCGCACGAGCCGGGCCCACGTGCCGTGCCGGGTCATCCCGAGGAAGAGCCGGTCCGCGCCGTCGCCGTCGAGGAGCGTCCGCACGCCGTCCGCGCGGGCCGCGACGCCCGCGAACCGCATCGTCGCGTTGTTGAAGGCGACGGGCTCGCTCGCGATACCGTTGCAGTACTCGAAGTTCGCGATCACCTCGCCGGGCGTGACCCGGATCCGCCTCGTCTCGATCCCGAGCTTTCGCGCGAGGAAGTCCACGCGCCGGAACTCGTCGTAGGCGCGGCCGAACGCGAGCGAGTAGCCGATGACCGTGGCGCCATTCTGCGAGGCCTTCGCCGCGAGCAGCCCGGAGTCGACGCCGCCGGAGAGCGCGACGCCCACGGGCCCGTCGCCCGCGATCCGCCGCCGGACGGCGCGGGAGAGGCGCCCGTCGATCTCGCCGCAGAGATCCTCCTCGGTCGCGGCTGCGAACGCCGCCGGGTCGTAGAGCATCCCGACGTGGAAATAGGGCGCCACGCGCGGCATGCCGCGCTCGACCACGAGCATGGAGCCCGGCGGCATCTTCCGGACCCCGGAGAGGAGCGTGCGGTCGTTCGGGGTGACCCCGAAGTTGTAGTAGTGGAGGAGCGCGTCGGCGTCGATCGACGGCAGCGGGGCGAGCGCCGCGAGGCCCTTGAGGCTCGTCGCGAAAAGCAGGAGCCCCTTCGCCTGCCGGTAGAGGAGCGGGCGGAAGCCGTAGCGGTCCGTGGCGAGCTGGACATGGCCCTGCGCGTCGACGCGCACGAGCGCGAAGCTCCCCTCGACCGCCCGCGGCCCCTCCGCCTCGAGCCGGCGCAGCTTCCCATCGAGGTCCGGCGCGCCGGGGTGGATGGCGAAGGGCGAGAAGGTCCGTCCGGCGAGCGCGAGGAGGCCCGGCCCGTCACGGAGGAGGTGCAGGTCGCGCGACGCGCCCGCGCGGAAGACGCACGCGCTCCTGCCGTAGAAGAGCGTCTCCGCGCGATGAGGACAGGGGGGCAGGGGGGCGCCGTCGAGCGAGACCGCGCCCGAGAGCGTGAACGGCCCGTCACTGCGGCTGACCATCGAAGACCCTCCGGTAGACCCCGCTCATCCGCTCCGCCATGACCCCGATGTCGAAGCGCCGCGCGTACGCGACGCGCTCCGGGGGCGCGGCGCGGCCCGCCGCGATCGCGTCGCGGTGCTCCTCGAGCCGCACGGCGAGCTCCTCGACGCCGCTCACGACGTCCCGCGGCTCGTGGCCGACGACGACCTCGGCGAGCCCGCCGCCGTCGCGGAAGACGACCGCGGGCTTGCCGAGCGCCAGCGCCTCGATGGCGACGAGGCCGAACGGCTCCGCCTCGGACGGGGCGACACAGACGTCCATCAGGCGCTGGTAGCTCCCGACGTCCACGCGGTAGCCCGCGAAGAGCGCCGGTATCCGGAGCCGCCTCGCCTGCTCCTCGAGGCGCGGCCGCTCGGGGCCGTCGCCCACGAGCAGCAGCAGCGCGTCCTCGCGCCCCTGCATGCGCGCGAACCCGTCGAGGAGGCGGTCGAGACGCTTCCTCGGCGTGAAACGCGACACGGTTCCGACGACGAACCGGCCGCGGCAGCGCTCCGCGACGGCCGGATCGGGGGGGGGTGCGGGGGCCTCCTGGACCGGCGTGCCGTTGTAGATCACCTCCTGCGGCACCTCCGAGAGGCCGAAGATCGAACGCGCCGTCCG